>JAQTIF010000002.1:0-300000 GCA_029433525.1 Enterobacteriaceae bacterium ESL0689
TATTTTTCTCTGTAATATTTCTATTAGATAAAGGCTGGAAAAATTTTTGTTAATATTTAAGATATTTTTTACTGTCACCCATACCTGTATTGATTTCTTTTTAAACAACTTCTTTTTATCAACTACATTCGGCTTTTAAGTCTGGAATAGTTATCTGTCCGATCTGTTCCAGATGTTTAATTTTCGCTGTAAGTATCGGTTTTTTAACTTTTCCCCAGCGGCTCAGCAAATGGCCTGACATGCTGGCGACGTCTTTTTCTTTCATGTATTCAAGCATTAGTGCGTTTCGCTCTTCTTCGAATTGGCGACGACCTGCCTGGAGTGACTTGTACATCCAGTTAAAGGCGTTGATGTAGGCAATCTTGATTTTCATGGCAGCCTTTCCGGTGAATCCCATGACAACCAAAATGTAACCATCTTTTGTCATGTTAAACATGGGTTGGATATCGCCATTTTTATCAATAAAATCAGTCTCCTCAAAATTGAGGGCTGCAAAATCATCAGGACATTCACTCACTACCTGCCTGATTTTTCTTAGAACGTTATCGTGTCTTTTTCCGAAAAATTTCGCTACGTTAAGGCTTGTAGTCAGCACTTTGTTACCTGCAATTTTGACCATTTCATGAAAATCAAACTCAGGAACTATTTGTAATTTATTCACGATATTTACCTTTTAGTGATGAACCTTGTCACACAGGAATCCGGCCCACAGAAAGGCACCGATATCCCCGTAAAGATTCATCAAAAGGAGTTATCAGACAGGCGCAGAAAATTTCAGGACTGAAATTGTTATAACAGGGAGCGGCGCAAGCCGCCCCTTTCTGCAACGTACATTAACCGTAATTATTTGAGGTGCATATGATTTATCCGCTCTTTATTTTTAAAACCATCGATGGCTTTGATGGTTATTTTCCTGATATTGAAGGCTGTTTCTTTGCGGGTGATACCCTTGAATCGACCGTTCGCAACGCTGAATCAGCTTTCGGACAATACATGGAGGTGTTAACGGAACAAGGCGCTCACGTACCAGCGCCCAATGATCCAGCGGTATATCTTGGTGATTCACGATTAACTGAAGACAGCGGCTTTCTGGCGATGGTGGATATAGACCCATCAAAATATGAAACGAAAGCCGTGAAATTCAATCTCACCATGCCTGGCAATCTGATTACTGCGATGGATCGCTACATAGAACAGCGTGGCTTAAAAAATCGCTCTGCTTTTCTCGCTGATTTAGTAAGAAAAGAAATTGCCAGAAGTTAATTACCTACATTCCCCGCTATCGCGGGGATAAAATGAGTTATTTTGCTGCCATAACACCCGCATTACGCAATGACTTCTGTAGCGCTGAAATAGTATCAGACAGCGCTTTTATTGCAGTCTGTGCGCTTGCAATATCTGTGACTTCAGCAAGTTGTGTGTCAGCAACCGCAGCCGCTTGTTTAACTATTCCTGGTGAGTTAAGCCCCGCTACCTGTACATCAAATGCGCCATCCTGACCAAGAATAATTGTGTCACCTGTTTTCACGACGCCGTAAGTAGTACGATTAGCTATAGCCACATTTACGATGCCGCCCGTTTCGGCAGAAAGCCGCGATCCGATCTTTAGAACACCTGCATGTGATGCGTCACCATAGGGAACATTTAGCACGCCACCGGGGGCTTCAAGATTAGCGCCGATCTTAACGCCGCCCAATTTAGATGCCGTTGCCACAGGAATATTAACCGCGTCTCCGGGGGATGCGACTTCGACTGTTTTTCCTGAAATTTCTATTACGCGCTCAGTCATTATATCTCCTGCGGGATTCAATTTTGTTTATTGTCTGAAGCTTACCGTTACATTCATCGATAGCGTCAAGGAGTGTTGGGATAAGAAGAATTGCCATCCCATATGTGAATTTTTGGGGGATTACAGGGACTTTCGTTTCAATTAGCTGGGTTGCTGGTATCGGAGGTGGTTGTACCCTGATTGCCTCGTACTGTGTCTGCCTGCGCGCGCAACCGGTCAACGACATCAGCAGGAATATCAATAACAGCGCATTTTTCACCGCGTAACATTTCAGCAATTTCACCATGTAATCGTTGTTGCCTCATTTCTGCCGCCGCACGTCTGCGTGATTCTGTTTTAATGATTTCATTTTGTTCGCCCACTTGTTCAGTTAGCGATTTTAATGTTTCAGCAAGGCCAATATTTTTTGAGTTTAATTGTGTTATCTCGTTTTCAAGAGATTTTTTATCTTCACCTAAACGATCATTTTCTTTTTGCAGATGCGCGTTGTCATACCCTAATTTTGTAATAAACCCAATAATTATAAACAGAAATAATATCGGTATCGCGCTTTTAATAGCTTGAATATTTGGCATAGGATTTCCAGATTAATTAATTTTATCATTGCCAATAGAACTAGCCTTTTCAAGGAACTTGTTTTCCAGGATCATGACAAATTTCGGTCCCGCCCAACCTGACAGCCCACACAGGCAACCCATTAATTCCAGCGGCCAACCCCAGTAGCTGGTTAGCAGTATCATCAGGAGTCCTGCAAACATTGATACGATTATTTGCAGGCATAACGTGCGCCAGCTAAATTTATCCCCTCCCAGGAGTTTATATGCATAGCTGGCAATTGTACCAAATAGTGTCATCCCCAATGCGAGGATCACCGAAACTAAGCCCGGTTCATTTTTCCATGGCATTATCATTCCTCGTTTCGGCCACTAAATGCAAAATGCCCCGAGCTATTAACTCAGGGCATTAAATTTATTCTTTTTTAGCATCAAATAGGCAATATCGGTTAGCAGTTTTTTGTTTTACTGTTTACTCCCTACTATACCTGAGATTATATACTTTCATTTCCCCAAATCAATAGATTTACAAAACATTTACAATCATGCTGCTAATCCCTGTGATTCATGCTGTAATTCTCGCTTAAGCGCGAAAAACATTTCGCCCTCAAGTACTCTTTCGCACCAGGTAACGCGTTTACGACAATACTGGATATCGTTACCCGTGTAATATTGTATTTCCCTTGCAATACGCTGTATCGTATGCTGACCACAATATTTCCTGATTGCAAAATCTCTGACGGGGTTTTCTCTGTGGAATGTCTTTCTCAGCACACGATCGACAAATGCTGCGTCATCTGAATTTTCTATACAGGAAATGATCTTGTTTCTTTGTCTCTGTTGCATAATCAGCGCTTGTGCGTTCTGAAACAACTCATCGCCACGCAACCCATACACGTCATATAGCTGCATGATTATTTTTTCAATCTGTGTGGATTCTTCTTCTTTCCCACGAACCATCAGCTTACCGATAATATTAGTTTCTCTTATCAGGTAATCATCATCACGATAAACATTTCCCCAAATAGCTAACAGGTATTGAACCCACAAGCTTTGTTTTTGGTTTATTGTTCGCTTAGGGTGCCGCCATATTCGCCGGAAATGTGCGTCATCAGCAAAATTCACCATTGAGAATATTGGCGTTAGTTTCATAGCTATTCTCCTGCTTGTTTATATCGCCTGATGTTATTTCTTCACTCAATTTCAATTACTGTTATTTCCAGTTTTCCACCGTTAACAACGGTCATTTTTTTTACTCTGTAATCAACAACCTGTGAATCATCCAGCCAGAAACCGGATTTCGTCAGTGCGTCAAACGCCGCTTTTTGCAGATTGTCCAGGTCACGGCGACGGCGGTCAGGAATGTAACACTCGATTTTTATTTTCACTGGCGACGCTATCCCGATATCCAGCCGGGCGAGCCTGATTATTTCAGATACCCGGTTTCGGTAATTCTGCCCCTCTGTGCTGACGTGAGTACGCCCCCGGTTGTGCCGGTAATAGCGGTTGTTGCTCGGTGGCCACGGCAGGGTAAACCGATATTCGCTCATGATTTTATTAACCCCTCCCTGCGCCAGATTTCCTGTGTTCTCAATACCCCCTCAGCGTGAAACAGCCTCAATTCCTCACGGGTGTATTCAGTGGATTTCGTTCTGCCGTCTATCAGGTCGTGGCACGCACTACACGCAATAGCGGCCTGTAAATCGTCGGGTTTACAGGCGATACCACAGGTGCCAGCCAGTCGATAGTGAGCTAATACGCTGGTTTCAGGATTGTGATTGCACGTACCCGGAATACGAACAGTACACTCGCGGCCACGCGCTGCGTTCCTGAGGTTGATCACTTGACTCATGCTGCCCCCAGGCGGGATAAAAATTTTTTCCCAAAATTTAGTAATTCGTCACGTTCCACAGTTGTAAACCGGCAGTGCGTGCGCGGGTACGGGTGCCAGATCACCAGCAGCGAACCTTTATTGTTACCGTTGACTGGTTTACCGGTTTCCGGGTTAATAAATGACAGTCGTCCACCTGTAATAAACCGCACCTCACTGGCCGTCTGAATAGCCTCCCTGAACCAGCCAACCGAGGTATCAGCAGGCAACAGCGCGACGGTGCCGATTTGGTGATTTTTATTTTCCTCAGCTGCTTTGCGTATAAACGGGGCGATATTGCTGTAGGGCGGATTCAGCCAGACGTAGCCTGTACTCAGATAATCGCTCCACGGTGTGATCAGTGTGTTTTGTTCTGCGGTAATAAATTTGTGGCACAGTGTGTTATAGGCGGAGGCGGCAGCGTCTAACTGGAATATAAATTCAGCGTTTAGCGCAGCAAATATCTCCGGTGGAGTTTGCCAGAGATTGCGCAGTGGTGTCGGGGTATTGCTGCCACCAAAACAGGGGCGAGCCTGAATAGCCTCTGCTGTGCTGTTTACTGGTAGTACAGCGGCAATGCGCTGGCCGAGCCAGCGCATGACCGGCACAGCCATACTATTGCCGATCGCTTTGTAACGCGGCCCATCCGGACAATCAACCGCATCTTGACCTCTCCAGGGGATCTGTGTGTGGTTATCCGGGAATCCCTGCAACCGCTCACACTCAACGGGAGTCAGGCGGCGAACCCGCGCGTTAGCAACAACGCCGTGAATATCTGTTTTTGTGAGGGTATAGGTGTCTAAATCCTCGGCCAGGCTATCGTTAGATTTCGCCAGTAACGTTCTGGCAATATCAGAATAACTATCCGATACCAGCCCGGAACCACGCTGGGCGAAAATTTCCTGATTACTCTGACCAATTCCACCCGTGTTATTTGACTGATTCAGGGTTGGGTGTGGATTGGCTGGATTGTCCCAGTGGCTACCGCCGTCAGCGCGTTTTCCAGTAGTGCCGGTAATTTCCGTTTTCGTTTCCCGGCGCGGCGGAGTATCCCGGCGCACGCCGTCGCACTCAAATAGTATTTGGGTGGGATCGAGGTCTTTTCGAGCACTTGCGACAACAAACACACGGCGGCGGCGTTGGGCCACTCCGAAAAATTGAGCGTCGAGAACTCGCCAGGCAATATCTCGTTGGGGGCCAGACACACAACCCGCGTTTGTCCACCTGCCCCCTGGTGGCTGCAGTTCGTCGCGCTCTCCGGCCAGTCCCGCCAGGAAACAGCCGAACGCGTTATCTCTGCTGTTGAGGACGCCGGGGACGTTTTCCCAGACGATAACTGATTCTGGTTCCCCGCGTTCGCGGCGTTTTTTATCAATTTCATTGGCTAATTCCACGTAGGAGAGAGTTAACTGGCCACGGCTGTCGGCTAGTCCGTTGCGTAATCCGGCAATACTGAACGCCTGGCAGGGGGTGCCCCCCACCAGCACACCAGGGGCTTCGATTTGATTATCTGCAATCAGGGCGGCGACTTTCGTCATATCCCCCAGATTGGTGACGTGCGGCCAGTGGTGAGCCAGTACCGCAGACGGGAACGGCTCAGTTTCAGCAAACCAGGCGGGTTCCCAGCCCAGCGATTCCCACGCAACGGATGCCGCCTCAATCCCACTACACACAGAACCGTATCTCACAGATCATCTCCGCAATAACGCCCTGCCAGATTAAAATCCTCTACAGAATTCCCCGGTTTTCTGGCGTAGCCAATACAGAGATTTTTCAGAAATACGTAGCAATCACGCAGATCTTCAGTCGCGGTTATTGAATCACACAGTTGCTGCCAGACCGTAGCAGCACGGCGATACAGGTGTTTTTCCCGCAGTTCAATTGCTGTCGTTTCCAGATCCAGTAGATCACTGGTATTTTTCCCCAGCAAATACCGCTCAAGAGCACCCTCGCCTGCGACGAAATAAACGTATCGCCCGGTGTTGATACAGATAATCTCCCCGTGTTTTTCGAGTTGATAAATCGCGCTGTCCACCTCTGAAAACGACAGCTTTTTAAACTCACTAAAAATTTCACTTCTCTTTGCACCAGGATTTTTCCTGATAAATTCAACGAGTTCAGATTTAATATTCCTCATGCGGCCAGCTCCAGTAATTGCATTGCCACGTTTTCAGCTTCCTGCTGTGACGGAAATTTGCGGCGCAGAATTGTGTTCCACAGGACGTTAAAAACAGATTTGTAAACCTCACGAAATCCTGTTTCGTCCAGACTGGCAAAACTGATTGAATTTGCCTCACGGCGGCGGGTGTTATCAGGCAGGATATATTCGGTGTAAAAACCAGCCTCAATTGTGGCCCAGCGGCGGAACGCCTCAAACGATTTAACGACAGCGTGACCGTCAGCCCGGCGTTGTGCCTCACGGCGGGTATATTCGCTCTCTGTTTCGTACAGGGTTTCGCCGTTGCCAACGATTGAGATTAGGTATCGGATATAACCAGTCAGATACTGTTTTTCAGCCTGCGTGATAGTCCCGCCTGCTGGTGTCCAGTAGTCAAATCCGAGATTCAGGAGTGCAAAAAAACGCTTGTGGAACAGGTAGTTTCTGGCCTGCCTGACGTCGCAGTTGAGCCACACACCTGTTTTGATACGTTGCAGAAATTCGCTGGCCTCTGGCGTTGCCGGGGTCAGGGTTGTGGAATTGATTTTTATCAGTTGAATCTGTGCCATCGGTTATCTCTCCGGTGACACAGTGATTTATCAGAATCAGGTTGTTCAGGCCTGTTTGGTTATTATAGCGGATTATCAGCACTATCATCAACAACCGATAATCCCGCAGCCTTCCGCGCTTCAGCCATCTGCTGCACACTGGTTACAAATTCATCATGGCGCAGCACAAAGCCATAAACAACATCTCCGTATTCGTTCCTGTACAGCACAACTGGTCTTGTGCTGTTGTTCAGACCACGAATTAAATGGTCAGGTATGATCATCGCTTTGCTCCAGCATGTTTTTGAATTCCTTCGCTTATATCACTCAACATGTCAGGATTGTTTGAGATAAGCGGCACTAAGATACTGTATATAAAACCAGTACCGTTCTCCAGTGCCTGGAGCATTATTTTTGATCATGTCGATAAAAATCAATTGATTGCGTGATTTTTAATCAGTTGGATTCAAAAAAACCAGTCGGAAATCTGGTTTATCTTTTCTTGACTTAACATTTATTGTAGTTACAATAAATATATGAAAATCGAATACGACCAGAATAAACGAAAAAAAACACTGCTGGAGCGTGGTATTGATTTTGCCAGAGCTGGAGAGGTTTTCGCAGGTATCCACTTTACCGCCGAAGATAACCGGCAGAACTACGGAGAGATCAGGAATATCACTGTGGGAAAACTGGATGCCAGACTGGTTGTTATGGTCTGGACTCAACGCGGCCAGGCACGCCGCATTATCTCGATGAGGAAAGCTAATGAGCGAGAGATTAAACGATTCAAACAGTACCTGGGTTGACGTTGATGACGCACCAGAACTTAACGATACCTTCTTTGAAAATGCTACCCTGCACGACGGAAAAAAAATAATTCGTCGGGGCAGGCCAGCATCAACACAGCCAACAAAACAATCGGTGACTATCCGATATTCTCCAGAGGTTATCGAGGCATTCAGGTCTACCGGTAAAGGCTGGCAGACCCGTATGGACGACGCTTTAAAAGAGTGGTTATCAGAACACAGATAGCCAGAATTTTCACCTATAGCGCCATCAGCTTGCCAGCCAGCTCTTCCTTCGGCATCACCAGCCAGCCGTGCGCTTTGAGTATTGATAGCGCTTCCTCTGCCGTGACCAGTTTGCCAGGCTCATAGTTGCGGATATACGCTATTTTGTTATCACGGACGGCGAGGAGTATATCGAGATCGATTTTGCCCGGCTCTCTCTGCCTGTCCTGTTGGTTGAAATAACAATCCTCCAGTCGTTCGAATACCTCCCACGCCTGGTCTGTTTCCAACATTTTTGCGTGGCGAGCGGCTCCGCGTTCTGTCCAGAGGATGATGGATCTCGTTTTAGGTGAGATTTTCACAGACTCGCTTAAAGATAGTCTGTGCTTTATGTCTCTAAGTTCATCCCCAGTTAATTTATAGAAATGTTTTCCTTCAACAAACCGCTCGGAATTTCTGGAGTGATTCTGCTGAATGCGAATAGATTCTGTACCGTAAAGTTGCGCTAAAATTTCAGTGGTTATAACGGGAATTTTGTTATGAGTGATCGGAGAAAGAGTTTCGACAGAAAATTGAGTAACCATAATTGGCCTCCTATATTTTTCAGTGTTCGTTTACCAGTTAGTAGCTGGCGATCGGGTGTCAACTAGAGCAATATAGGTAGCTCCGGGCATATTCCCCTTGCGGGTATTGTATTAACGCCTCTCCACCCGGTCATTGTTCGGATGTGTTTATGCCAGATTGCAGACATAAAAAAACCGCAGGGCTATCGGGTGCGGACGACCGCCTATATTTTCTAGTACGATCAGTATGCAGCAGACCTCGCCTGATTGTCAATCATTACTAATCTTGCTGGCGGTGGAGTGTGCGGAGTTAGCGTTACCGTAGAAACCAACCGGCGAGCCTTTCGGCTCCCCCACACAGCCCACCATAAATCGTAAATGGCTATGCTTTACGCATAAAAAAACCGCTAACGCGGTTATGCGTCTCTACAGATATCCGGGGTTCCAATCCCGGCAACCGATTTTGCGGTTGCTCTGTGAATATAGCCCCGGATACCTGATACTGCCAACACTACTAAAAACCGCCTTTTTTCGCTGTCTCGCGTCTTTCTTTCTCGCGACTGCGTTCAGCCGCTGCTACCTGGTCACAGTCGTAGATAGCTCCGTTTCGCTGATCGCAATAAATAACCCCTGTCGAGCCGTGCCTGTTCAACCGCAACAGCAATTCAGTTGCCGCCTGATCCGCGTTCTCGTCGTAGGCTCCCTCACGGTAGATTCCTATCCAGTAATCACAGTCCTGCTCAATCTGGCCTGTGTCGCGCGAGTCGCTCGGCAACGGGCGTTTATTTATTCGTTTTTCCAGCTCGCGGTTAAGTTGTGTCAGCAATACAACAATACAGTCCAGCTCTTTGGCGAGGTTTTTAAGGCCTTTGGTGATCAACCCAAACGCCAGATCGTTACGCTCCGCTTTTTCAGCTTTCATGAGCGTCAGGTAATCAACCAGTATCATCCCAACCTTTCCCCTCTCGCGTTTAATACGGCGCGATTCTGAAACGATATGGGCAAGCCCCACTCCTGGGGTATCGTCGATAAAAATATTTTGCGTATCGATTAGCCTGCCCAGCGCCGCAGTGCCAACAGAAAATTCCTGATTAGTGTCTGCTCCACGATAATAAATATCGGTATTGACGCCAGAGAGCTGACCGATCATCCGCTCCAGGATTTGCGGGCCAGGCATTTCCAGGCTGAACAGGATCGCCGGTAAATTTTCGTTCAGTGCGCAGTTGATCGCTAACTGGCCGTATAGCGTTGTTTTCCCCATTTTTGGCCTGGCACCGATAACCAGTAACGCCCCGCGAATTAATTTTTTAGGGGCCAACAGCGCATCCAGTGACGGTATCCCCGTTGACAGCCCGCGAGATCGCTGGTCGGGATCAAACCGTTTGTCCACCTCAGCGAGCCACTCATCAGCGACCTCAATCAGTGGCCTGGCACCCCGGCTATGACCGGTTTTCTCACGGTCTGACAGTTGCAGTAGCATTGCCTGCACTGATTCGTATTTTTCAGTCGCATTCATCCCGTTGCGGGCATAAAACAACTCTGTCGCCTCTGCAAGCCGCTGGATAGCGTAGCGCTCCAGAGCTGCGTCACGCACTGACTGAGCGTAGGAAACAATATTCGCTGCGCTGGGTGTATTTTTTGACAGTTCCGCCAGATACGCAAACCCGCCTACCGATTCGGACAGCGCCCGGCTTTCCAGTGAATCAAACAGAGTCAGTAAATCCACAGGGGTCTGTGCCCGGTACAGCCTCTGCATCTCAGTAAAAATCACCTGGTGGGCGTGAGTGTAAAACATTTCAGGGTTTAGCAGACCTAAAACTTTCTGCGTGCGCTCGCTGTTGTCGTCGTCGATCAGCAACCCGCCAATCACGCTACGCTCAGCCTCGGTATTGTTCGGTGGCAACACTGCAAGTTCAGGGTTAATCACAGCGACTCCTCACGGGTTTTCAGCAGCGTATCGGAGCGCAGCAGGTAATCAAAATTCGCTCTCCAGCCCCGATCGTTGTCCCCGAAATAAAACGGCCTGGCCAGTCTGGCAAACGCAGCGAAATAATTTTCCACGGACTCGATTGTTGGCTCCCTGAGTTCCGACAGCAGCCGCCTGATAGCCCTCCGGCGTTTTTCGTTCAGCGCCTCAGCCCTGGGCAGTCTGTCACCCAGTTCGGTGTTATACGCCTGCACCACAGCCTGAAAATCTACGGCAGGTTTTGGGGTCGGTTTTGGTTTTGGTTTTGGCGAAGCAGGTTTTTTTTCCTGCCCGACACAGCCCCCCTTGGGGGGTAGGGGGGTATTATTTAATAATATATTTATATTTCTTTGGTGTTCCCCCGTTTTGAGGGATTTTATTTCCCCCGTTTCAGGGGATTTTCCCTCGTTTTGAGGTATACCCTGTTTTGAGGGATTTTCCCCTGTTTTGAGGGATTGATTTTCATCTTCATTTATCCCCTGTTTTAGGGGGGATTCATCGTCAGAATTATCCTCCTCTGGTAATACGCTCTCTGGCAATTTCCACTCTGAAATATTTTTGTTTGGCCCGATACTACGACCGATCTGGATCAACAAATTCATCCTAACGAGCTGCACTCTCGTCTCACTGACACGTTTTTCCGGCAGTCTGGCTATCTGTGCAATCTGGGCGTTAGATATTCTGTCTGTAGCCCTCTGCCAGCCGTAGGTAAGACGCAGAACAGCCAGCAAAACCTTGAATTGTCTTTTTGTCAGATTAGCGCCTGCATATTCCTCCAGCAGAGTATTAGACAGGCGTGTAAATCCATTGTTGATATCCGCCACGCAACGCTCCTCAACCGCTACAGACGGTCTCAACGGTATTATTTTTGCGGCATTACTCACGATTGCCCTCCCTGCGTTTTAATTCCTCCAGAACGACGCGCATTCTCAGTGCCACTACTGGATTAACCGACCGCACAAACTGATAACGGGTTATATTTTTGTGTATCTGGTCATGGTAATATCGATTGTTTCTACGCATAATTACTCCGGTATATTTCAGGCGAATCTGTGCAGAGTGGCGTCACTGCTGCCCGCATAGCCACAAACGCAGATATCGCCTCGTTAATCTCTCTCAGCACGATTGCCGGTGCTGCGCGGAGGTGAACGGCGTTTACCGCCTCTGTGCTCTCCCGTGCGGCAACTGCGGCCAGCAATACCGGATCCCCCGGTGATTCAATCCTGGCTCGCCGTTCTGCCGGTAATGCGGATAACGCCACGGGATATAACTCCCGCGCCAGCGAAGCATATTTAGGCCCGTCGTAGCCTCTGAAAATTCTTCGTATCCGTTGCACCGCGTTCCGTAGCCCGTCACTGGTATTTGCTGGCGGGAGAATATCTCCTCCGCCACTGGCGTGATATTGATCGGTAATCGCCAGACCAACTGCTTTCCAGCCGTCTGCCAGCGCCCAGGCCTCTAATTCAGCAGTAATAACACCAACCTGGTGATTAGGGGTGATTTTCATGAATCAGCGCCCCTTCTCGTTTTGCTTTACGCTGTCTCATGCGCTCAGATTTCAGTCGCTGGTAAAATCCGCGATCAAAATTCAGAGCGCCAAGTGACGCAGAGGATAAAATTGCAGCAGATCCTTGTGGGATAAAACCAATTTTTACCCAACGTGATACTGCTGCCTGAGATACCCCAGCGACCTCTGCCAGCTTAGTTTTAGTTCTAAAAAATTTAATTGCATCGGTTGTTAACATCTATACCTCCACTTACAAGATGGTAATAACTTATATCTTAACATATGGTAAGTCAACTTGATTTATATTAAGAGAATGAAGACAAATACTTTAAGTGAGCGCATCTCATTAAGGCGTAAAGAGCTTGGCTATTCGCAGCAACGACTTGCCGATTTGGCAAAAGTTTCCCACGTCACAATCTACAAGTGGGAATCTGGTGAGACAGAACCTAAAGGAAAAAATTTTTTCTCGCTGAGTAGAGTTCTGAAATGCTCGCCAACATGGCTGCTATACGGAGATGAAGATCAGTCCCCTCTACCTGCTGATCAACTTCCTCTTGAACTTGACGACAGGCAAAAACGGCTACTAGATCTGTTTGATTCACTGCCGGAGTCAGAAAAAGAGGCGCAACTCAGTGAGTTGGAAGCAAGGGTGGAAAATTTTAACCGATTATTCGAGGAGCTTCTTAACGTCAGAAAGAAACACCTCTCTAAAAAATAATAATAAAAACGTAACATTTTCAATGTGTTGCGTTTTTTACGCCTATAAGCTTAATTTTTTTTAAGCATTGCTATTGCAATTTATCTTACTTTTAATTAAGTTTATCCCATCGAAACCACACAGTGATTTCTCAGATAACACGTTCCGCCAGCCTGGCGACAAAGGCACAACAGGAGACTTGTAATGACGACAGATAATCGTGCAATACCTGACAGCAATTGCTCCGCTACCGATATGGACGCAATCCACGCTGAAGCTCTGGAAATGAACAAGAGATTCGGAGACCTCTATTACCGCTACTGGCGCTGGTGGCATGTACTGGATGAGTATTCCCGCGCTGAGGATCTCGCTCTTGCTCATAAACAAGCCCTGGTAATGAATGCGTTAATATGATTGTGATTTCCTGGTTTCTGGCGGTCCGTCCATTTCCGGCAACCGCCAGCTTTTTCAGGGTGCAACAGGTGAGGATATTAAAATAGTGTTCTTTCCGTTGTGTGTAGAGGGTGAGTTTGGCGGCTACCGGATCTTCAACCAATATACAGGAGGAAGATGATAATGTTCTGCCGGATAGCCGCTCTTTTTAAATCTCCTATTTATTAAACTAAGGCAATTATTATGGATCATGAAAATATCGTCACTTACAAAGGTTTTAATAAAGATCTAACCTGTAGAGATTTCCAGTTTGAAATTGGCAAAACATATCACCATGAAGGTGATGTTGAGGTTTGCAAATCCGGATTTCATTCATGCGAATCGCCATTCGATGTTTTTAATTATTATCCTCCCGCAAATAGCCGGTACGCAGAGGTAATAAATTCTGGCGATATTGATCACGAATCAGATCGCGGTGACACTAAAATAGCAAGTGCCAGTATTACTATTACCGCTGAATTAACACTACCAGAATTTATTCAACGTGGGATTGAGTGGATCTTGAATAAAATTGATAAATCCCGTGAACAAAAGATCATGAGCGTTAATGGCGACTGGTCAGCAGCCACCAATACCGGCAACCGGTCAGCAGCCACCAATACCGGCGACTGGTCAGCAGCCACCAATACCGGCGACTGGTCAGCAGCCACCAATACCGGCAACCGGTCAGCAGCCACCAATACCGGCTACCAGTCAGCAGCCACCAATACCGGCTACCGGTCAGTAGCCACCAATACCGGCAACCAGTCAGCAGCCACCAATACCGGCAACCAGTCAGCAGCCACCAATACCGGCAACCAGTCAGCAGCCACCAATACCGGCGACTGGTCAGCAGCCACCAATACCGGCGACTGGTCAGCAGCCACCAATACCGGCAACCGGTCAGTAGCCACCAATACTGGCGACCGGTCAGCGGCAGAGGTCACCGGATCGCAGTCAATAGCAGCCTCATTTGGCATTGACGGCAAGGCCAGGGCTTCCTGTGGTAGTGCTATTATCCTCTGTTATCGTGATAACGACGGAAATTTAATTCACGTTCGCGCCAGTCTGGTAGGCGAAAACGATATTAAACCAGATACCTGGTATCGTCTGGACGAGAACGGCAATTTTGTGGAGGCTGAATAATGACACAGCCGCATAATACACAAACAGTTATTCGCGGCTGTGTCAGGCCAGGAATGCTGATAAAACATGACGGGAAAACTTATCGCGCCTCAGCAAATAAAAACGGAAAACTATATTTATTTAACCTGACAGAAACAAAGCGAATTACTGATGTTTTTGTAGAAGTTTGTATTAATTCTCACGGCGAACCTGTTATTAACTAAGCGGTAAATAGCACCACTATTTTTATTCATACTTTAACTGGCAGAATATTTCTCAACCTGAATTCAGGAGAACATCATGAAATCCATCAATATTATTAATTTCAACCTACTTGCTATTAATGGCGAACTGGCATTATTCAACTGTGAAGATTCAATTGCCGGTATAATTCATACGCGCCCATCAAAAACAACTGTTGTTCTTGATGGCGGCTACGTTCTTGGTCAATACGGTTGTATTCATAAGGCAGTGGATGAATTGACAAGTATATATATCCAGCTTCACGAAACTGAAAAAGAAAGTGGTACATACTCTGCTTATAAAAATGCATTTAGTACCAGTTTTTCATCTTTATGCACACACTAATTAATACGCCTCGTTAGCGCGGGGCATTTATCAGCATAAACATTTATTAAGTGCTTAATCTGATAAATGAGGTTTCATAAATTGGATATTACTCTCGCTTTTAAAAAACTGTCACTGACAAACGGTGATGAAATCACATTAAGTATTACACCTGGTGCAATGCGAAAAATGATTATCGAGTTAATTACTCAGGGATATCTCACTACTGAAGAACTGGCAACGTATGTAATCAGCCAGTTAAAGATTTGCGATAAACGAAACCTTTCATATGTATTACCTGAAAACGTACTGAAAAAATTAAATGAAACTTATCAAACCGTAAATAACGGAGGTGAAAATGCCTAAATATATTGGCTGTTGGTTTGGCCTGAAAGAAGCCGCTGAAGAAAATGGCGAAATGCGGATCGCCCATGCGTTTGAAGCCATAAACGATAAACAAGCAAAAGCGAAAGCCGCATTGCTGTTCATGGAAGCCTTTCCGGATGCTGACGATTCTCAATTCGAGTTTCGCCTGTATGTCGCCGCAGATGGTATTCCCTGCCCTGCCGAAGAATGGGATGAAACATTTTTATTCGATCACGAATGGGATGGCGATAAGGGTCACCCGATAGCGAATGTTCAGGCCAGTCCCGTTGATTTTAACGGGCTACAGCCATCAGTGCGTATTGCTGTACTGGTGAAATATAACACGACTGAAATCACACGTGATCAGCTTGGTGCAGCGATTGAATTGCAGCAGGGAAACTCATCTACTTTTGATAGTCATATTGTTGAAGCTATTTCCAAAACACTTCCAATTCCGTCCATGTATCCTGAAAGGATACTGGAGGCTATCAATTATGTTCGCGAAAATTGCGCTCCTGATAAAAAATGGCCGGAAATAAAAGCAGTGCTATCTGTATGGCTTGATAATCACGAAAAAGACCGCCAGGACGGAAACGCAAATCCTGTTGTTGAAACGGTCACACCTCGCCCTTACCAGCACAACTATAAAACACTGGATATTGAGATAGCAACGGCACTCTGGCCTGGGGACGTTGATCCCAACAATCCAGATCCGGCAATAACACGCCGGGCTACTGAAATTATCAAAGAAGATCGCGAAGACTTTAAACGCTGGTCAATCCAGCTCCGCGCTCAGCCAGGCATTCTCAAATATGACCGTCCGACAATTTTTGGTGTGGTCCGTAACGTGCCGGCAGAGGATACATACCACTTTCCAGACTCACACACGCGGTACATCACTGAGTATCTCAAAACCCACGGCAAAATAGAGAATGAAAGTGATGAAATTGAACAGAATACGGCAGCAGCAACTGGCTCACTGGAATCTGAATCGCCAGAAACTTCTACAGTGGCACCACATCACTCTGATGTGTCAGCAACGGGGACGGTGGAAACAGTACCACCTGTAGAGAATAGTGGCCCGTTCTACTTCCTCATGGCTGACGGCGAAAAAGTTGGGCGCGCAAACAAACTTAACGGGCTGAAAAAAGCCCTGGCTGATGGCGGCACCGAAATCAGCCAGGAAGAATATCAGGCGCGTAAAAATGGCACATACAAAGCGCCGCAAGAAGTTACCGCACAGCCTGCCGGGCAAACTGAAGTTAAGAAAATTGCTGATGGTGTTTTCTCAATTGATAACCTGATGGGAAATCAGCAGCCCGTCCGTCCTTCAAATGAAGCCGAAAAAACGGAAGTAGCAGTAGTATCGCCTTCTACCACTACTTTCCAGTCCATTGCTGCGACACTGGAGCATGACCTCGCTGAAAAAGGCGACAACATGAAAATCTGGCGCAGCGTAATGCGCACGGATCCCCGTTATACCAAAGACCTTGCTGGCGTGGGTTTCGAAGGTACAAGCATAAATGCTGAGTACATGATTATGAGAGCTACCGAAATCTTCGGACCCATCGGTACTGGCTGGGGATTCGAGGTTATGGAGGATCGTATGCTCCCCGGTGCCCCCATGAGCGAAGCCATCTACGAAGATAAGAAATTTATCGGAAATCGCCTGCTGCGGGATGCTGACGGAACACTTATCACCGAAAAAAATCACAGTATCAAAATCAAACTATGGTACGCGATTGAAGGCGAAGTTCGGGGTAAGGTTGAAGCCTACGGTGCCACCAAATACCTCTATAAAACCAAACATGGAATTACCTGTGACGGTGAAGCACAAAAAAAATCTCTCACCGATGCAATCAAAAAAGCTCTTTCCCTCCTGGGATTCTCTGCTGATGTGTGGCTCGGTATGTACGACCTGGCTGAATACAAGCAGGAGAACGCCATTGAGTTCGATATTCGCAACGCCAGTGATAAAGCCGAAGACATAACACGCATCCGTAAAGAGCTAGACGAAAAATTCAAACTGAACACCGACAGTATGCGTTCCGCGGTCACTCCGAATGAAATATCCGGTATCGCCTCTTCCCTCACTCGGGTAATGGGCGTTCACCTCAAAGCGGCCCGCGAAAAAGCCGACCACGAATACACCAAATACCTTGAGGGCCGACTCCGCCGCCTTGAGGAAGTTAAATCCGAATGCCTCGCCAAATTACAGGAGAAAACAGCATGAACAACCGCACTATCGACCTTGCTTTAGAGATCAGCAAACTTGAATCCCTCGCCGCCGATGGCGGGGATCTTACCCCTGAGCTGATTGCTGATACCCTGGAAGGCATAGAGGGGATGCTGGAAGACAAGTTCGACGCAACCATGAAGGTTATCCGCGACTTTGATGCAAAAGCTGAAGCCTGTAAGAAAGAAGCTGCCCGTGTTGCCGAACGTAAAAAACACTGGGAGCGTCAGACCTTCGCACTCAAAAACTATTTGCTGCAATGCCTTCTAGCCAGCAATCGTACCACCTTCAAAACTACCCTCAACACCTTCACGGCCCGCAAAGGTAGTGTAAGTCTGAAGATTGACAATGTGGATCTACTGCCAGATGAGTTTGTCGAGTCGCATACGGAGATCGTCACAATCCCGAAGAATGACGAACTGAAAAAAGCATTACAGGAATTGGCCACCAGAATCGAAGATGCCCGCGCTGTCGGCGAAGAACCAGACCCGGAATTGCTCAAATCGATTCCGGGTGCTCACCTCGAAACAGGCTCACCAACCTTGCTGGTGCGTTAACCTGGATGCGGCCAGCAATGGCCGCACACTAAGGCAGAGATATGAGCGATGAAAACGAATTCGAAGTGAAACAACTAAATGGAAGAGAAATTAACGAAATTAAATAATACGAACACAAGGATTAATAAATGAAAAAAATCAGCGAATTAATCATAAAAGTTTTAGTGGCCACTTTAGTTATTATCATATTAGTTGCATTAGCTATGAGTGGCACAGTAATAACAGCGGGCGTTATTGTTTGTTATTTAATCTGCAAATGTATTGCTTATATCAAAGAACGTGAACAGGAACATCTTAATAAAAGAGGTGCAAAATGAGCAAATCATTAACCTCAAGATGCATCAGGCGCTGGCAGGTTGAGTTTAAGCCCCTGTGTGATTCTGCTAAAAATCCGTACTGGTGTAAACGTGACTTGCGCGGATACATCAGAGAATACGCATTAACGACTGCAACTGTCATGACTGAAGATTTAGCAGAATACAAAGCAAAACTTGATTTTTATGGTTCTGTTTTAAAATGGTCTCCAGAATTTAGTAATTATTTAGATAAAAACAGAGAGATATATTTAAGAGAAGCAAGAGAATATCTCAATGAAAATGCAACAACCGAAGAAATAGATGCTGCAATACATGATGAACTGGAGACGTGGGATGACTGACGCGCCTGTAGTTTTAGACGTGTGCTGTGGCTCCCGCATGTTTTGGCACGATAAAAGCGACTCGCGAGCAATATTCAGCGATATTCGCGCAGAACAACATACCCTCTGCGACGGGCGAAAACTGGTAATCAGCCCTGATATTATCGCAGATTTTAAATCGCTGCCGTTTGCTAATGCCAGTTTTCCGGTTGTCGTATTTGACCCGCCTCATCTTGTACGGGTTGGTGATAACGCATGGATGGGGAAGAAATATGGTCGCTTGAATAAAGATACATGGCGCGACGATTTACGGGCTGGATTTAAAGAAGCGTTTCGCGTTCTGCGTCCACAGGGTGTGCTGATTTTTAAGTGGAACGAAACGCAAATCCCTGTGAACCAGATTCTCGCGCTGACTAGCGAGAAACCAATTATCAGCCAACGAACAGGCAAAAACGACAAAACGCACTGGATTATTTTTATTAGAGGATAGAGGTATGAGCAAAATTGGTGATTATTTCTTTGAATTTCCTGCGTCAAGAGGATTGCAGGGAAATACGGTTGTGTTGATGATAGTATTACCAGCAAACAATATCACCATTCCAGCAGCCAAACTAAATTAATGGGTATCATGAGATGAGTGATTTATTTCTAACAAATAAAGAACTTTATGACCTAACAGGATATATCTATGCGAAAAGACAGCGTGAATGGTTAAATAGTAAGGGAATTCCGTTTTTTGAAAACAGAATGGGAATACCAAAAGTTAAGCGCTGTATTTTTACACAAACAGAAAAAGAAGTTAATAACTTGAACATGCCTGACTTTGGTGTTTTAGATGGGTAGAAAAAGAAAAAATAAATTAGATGAAAAACTTCCAGAAAGAGTATACAAAAACAAATATAGTTACGTATGGAAGCCAACATCGAAAGAATCTGTAACCATCTGTTCTATTAAGGAGAGTATTGGCACCGTATGGAAAAAATATGAAGAATTGGTAAATGAACGTGATCACGCCATGACGTTCAGATTGTTATGGCAAAAATTTCTGGCTGGCGCATATTACAGTGAATTAGGATCAAGAACGCAAAAAGATTACTTAGAACACGGTAAAAAGTTACTGGCTGTTTTCGGTAATGTTTTAGCTGACGCAATAAAGCCAGAACATATCCGGATTTATATGGACAAACGTGGATTAAAAAGCAAAACACAGGCTAATCACGAAAAAAGCAGCATGTCACGCGTTTATCGGTGGGGTTATGAGCGAGGATATGTAAAAAGCAACCCCTGTACAGGTGTAAGTAAATTTAAATCTGTTCCCCGTAGCAGATATATTACAGATGCCGAATATGAAGCTATTTATCAGGAGGCTGATGCTGTAACGCGCGTTGCAATGGAAATAGCCTATTTGTGTGCAGCCAGACAAGCTGATGTTCTGGCACTCCGGTGGCGTCAGATTACCCCTCAGGGGGTGTTTATTCAGCAGGGGAAAAATAGCGTCAGACAGATCAAGCAGTGGAGTGACAGATTGCGTCAGGTATTTGAACTGGCTAAAACGTTTTCTACACCGGGTAATCCTGAATCCTGTGTGATTATGGGAACTCATGGCCGTGGATTCGGTAAACGAGGATTTAGCCACCATTGGGAAGACGCCAGGCAAAAAGCGTCAATGAAACTAGGGTACTCTCTGGATTGTACATTTCACGATCTAAAAGCGAAAGGGATATCAGATTATGAAGGCAGTAGTCGGGACAAGCAGTTATTCAGTGGGCATAAAACAGAGAGTCAGGTATTAGTTTATGACCGCAAAATAAAGGTATCCCCTACCCTTGATAAGCCACCGATTCAGGGAAAATATTCCAAGTGAATATTCCAAGTCTATTCCATGTGGTGAAAACAACAAGGTGCTACCTTACGGTAACCCCTTGTTTAATATGGCGGAAGCGCAGAGATTCGAACTCTGGGAGGGTCGCCCCTCGCCGGTTTTCAAGACCGGTGCCTTCAACCACTCGGCCACACTTCCAGTATGGGGCGCACTATAAACATCTCTGTGTGCCCTGTAAAGCCTGATTTTGCTCGACTGCTTCAAAAACAAGCAAAAATATATTGTTCGTCTGTAATATGCACAGATTGCATAAAAAACACACGTACCCTTTGATGAGCCGGAGCATTCAGTAAAGATGGGTAAAAATTATGGGGATGTAAACGTATTTTTTTTATGCTTAAATAGTAAAAACTAATTATAAGGGAGTGATTCATGGATAGCATTATCACATCGTCATCGCGTCGCCGCTCATCATTGCTCGGTACGCACAAAGTTCTGCGCAATACCTATTTCATGCTGAGTCTGACCCTGGCATTCTCTGCCTTTACCGCCACACTCAGCACGGTATTTATGTTACCTTATCCCGGCCTGATCCTGACTCTGGCTGGCATGTATGGCCTGATGTTCCTGACTTATAAACTGGCAGATCAGCCAGCAGGGATTCTGGCAGCATTCGCCTTTACCGGTTTCCTCGGCTATATCCTTGGGCCATTGCTCAACGCTTATCTCTCTGCAGGTATGGGTGATACGATCGGTCTGGCACTGGGTGGCACAGCGCTGGTCTTTTTCTGTTGCTCTGGTTATGTACTGACGACCCGTAAGGATATGTCGTTCCTCAGTGGTATGTTGATGGCAGGTGCTGTCGTTGCTCTCGTCGGTATGATTGCTGGCTTTTTCCTGAATATGCCTGCCCTGCATCTGGCAATCAGTGCCCTGTTTATCCTGCTCTCTTCAGGCACTATTTTGTTTGAAACCAGTAACATCATCCACGGCGGCGAGACCAATTACATCCGGGCAACAGTCAGCCTGTATGTATCGTTATATAATATTTTCGTGAGTCTGTTGAGCATCCTTGGCTTTGCCAGCAGAGACTAATCTTTTTCTGCGTATAGACCAGGCCCTGCTTAGGCAGGGCTTGTTTTTTTATGCTTCCTCCATTAGTTTGCATAAGATGTGATGAAATAATGTTTATCTTTGAAAACAATGAAATAGAAACTGATAATGAAGGTTATCTGAAAGACACGACACAATGGAGCGAAGCAATGGCGTCAGTTATCGCCAGACAGGAAGGAATAACGCTTTCTGCCGAACACTGGGAAGTCATACGTTTTGTGCGTAATTTCTATCTGGAATACAACACCTCGCCAGCCATCCGTATGCTGGTAAAAGCAATGGCCAGTCAATTAGGTGAAGAAAAAGGAAACAGTCGCTATCTCTATCGCCTGTTTCCGAAAGGTCCGGCCCGGCAAGCGACAAAAATTGCGGGCTTGCCTAAGCCAGTAAAATGTATTTAGTAATAAACAGAAAATGTTTCCCACCCTGTCGTCGGGCGACAGGGTTGCTGGCTGACCTTATCCACTTTCGCATAGCGTGGTCCCCCTGCCTCTAAACAGGTTATTAACTTCATTATCTGTTCTCTTTCTCCACAGGCCAGCGCTTCCACACTCCCATCGGCAAGATTACGTACATATCCGGTCAGACCTAAGCGTAATGCCGCCTGCTGTGTGAAGTAGCGAAAGCCTACCCCCTGAACAGAACCATAGACCTTTATCATCATGCATACTGCTGGCATCGTGGCACTCTCTGTTTATTAGCCATTGCGATGGCACCACTGACATCATGGCCAGGCTGTCATTTCTGCTACCGACAACCTGCTATGATGAAAGTATTTCCTCTTCGCTTAACGCGCCAGTGTTGCTGTTAACTGCGCACTGGCAATAACGTGGTTATGGATCATAAAACCGACTAATGCGCCACTGGACTGGGCATCTATCGGTAATGTGGGCGTATCCAGTGCCCACACAGTAAAACGGTAATGGTGAGGCCGATCACCTTCTGGCGGGCATGCACCACCAAAACCGGCATAACCAAAATCATTTCTTCCTTGCACTGCGCCAGCGGGCAATCTGGCGTTATCTTTATCTCCAGCACCGGCTGGTAAATCAGAAACTGTCGGGGGAATATTCACCACCGTCCAGTGCCACCAGCCGCTACCGGTGGGGGCGTCAGGATCAAAAGCCGTAATCGCAAAACTACGGGTTCCCTGTGGTGCATTTTCCCAGGAGAGCTGGGGAGAGATATTCCCCCCATTGCAACCGAAACCCTTAAACAATTGTGGCGCGGACAAGGGGCTCTTTTCATGCATGTCACTACTGATAACGCGAAAAGGTGCTGCTGCGGCACTGCTACTGATAATGGTGATCAGGAGAGCGGCTAAATGGAGTCTGCGATTCATTATCTTTTCCTCTATCATTTATCATTGAAGGGAGCATAGTCATTTTGACGCATTATTTTGATTATTAAGAATATATTACTGAAGAACGCATGGTACTCATATGACACAGTGTGTACCCATAATAGCCAATCTGTACATCATTTTTTAGCATCAATCTTCTTATCACTCATTTGATGATAAGTGACTCATTTCATAATAATGATTGCTGATGCCTGAGATGATGTATAATGGGCAGGACGATATCGGGAAAATTTGGTGATGTATTCAATGTGTTTATTTCGTCTCAAACATAATATTCGCGCTCAATAAAAGTACCAATGATCCTGTCATGCATTTCAAAAGATTTTGAGTACCCCAGAGTCTTACGATTCAGTCGCTTTAATCGGTTACGCAAATTCAGGTTTTCCCGTTCAATCCGCTGTGTATAAAGCTTACCCCTGATATGTTTTTCATCCGGCAGCAGATCATAAGCACTGAAGTTATCTGTACACCAGAAGGCAACATTAAAACCTGACAATAATTTCAGTAACCTGCGCAGTGTCTTTTTGCTTCTGCGTCCAAAAGTATGAGCAATAATTCGTGTGAGGCGAGGCTCCCACGCATACCACAGCCAGCGTTGCTGCTTTTTACTGCCAGCAAAAGACCACATCTCATCCACTTCACAGATAAGCTGGATTTGCTGATTATCCAGCGGAAACGTGGTTACACATCGTGGGGCGAGTTTTTTAAAGTGCGGACAACGGCATTAATGCTGATATGCAGAGTCCTTGCGGTATCGCGGATACCCGCATTATTCATGGCAAGGTCAACAATTTGTTCTTTCATGCCGGGCAGGCAGGCACGGTAAGCGTAATCGACCTGGAAAGTACGGCAGCATGACTGACAGCGATAGCGCTGAAATCCAGCTTTACCCAGACCATGCTTTTTAACGGGTTCAGTTTGTTGACAAAACGGGCATGTTACATCAATTTTAGCCATCTGGCGCACCTGTTAAAAAGAGTGATTATACAACATGATAAACACGTTGAATACATGACCGAAAATTTTGCCTTTCATATCAGGTCACTTGAAAAACAAAATATTATCCTCATATCCGTTCTATATCCATTTGCTCTCAGGTTGCCTGCTATGTAATACAGCACACAGAGTGACTGACAGGTTTCTGTGGCCGCCTTAAGCGAGCTATAAATGTCATTGCAGAAAGCTATAGACAAAACGTTCCGGTCATCGATGCCACTCATCGACCGGGTAACAAGGAAAATCAACTCCTGTACAGTGTTATGGCAAATGAGATAACAGATAACTATTTTCAGGGGGACCTATGATTGCCAGCAAATTCGGTATTGGTCAACAAGTTCGTCATATGCTATTGGGTTACCTCGGGGTTGTGATCGATATCGATCCACAATATTCGTTGTCAGAACCCGAACAGGATGAGATTGCGGTTAATGACAGCCTGCGCGCATCTCCCTGGTATCATGTAGTCATGGAAAATGAAGATGGGCAACCGGTTCATACCTATCTTGCAGAAGTGCAATTAAGCGGTGAATCCAGTGACGAACATCCGGAGCAGCCCTCTATGGATGAGCTAGCCAGAGCTATTCGTCAGCAACTTCAGGCACCAGAACTGCGTAATTAAAGGGTTCCCGGTAATCGTTCTGATACCGGGGATCTTAATTAATATTCATCCCCTTCTTCCTCTTCACATAACCACTGACCACAATCTTGTTTTTCTGACGCTATTTTCTGTCTTAATGGCTGTTGCACTCACATGGCTTGATCCACGGCCGACGGAAAAGCGACTGCCTTTGATATAGCAAAAATATCATTCACCTTCTTGCAGCATCGAACATATTCAGTAATCTATAGTACAAAATAACATATTGATGCCGCGCGCGATAAATCACGTTGAATTTATTTTCAGTATACGAAAATGAATTACAAAAAACACGCTACTAACATCCCTGTCATCAATCCAGCATTGTGGGCGACTTGGGCAATACCAGGTTGCTCATCCCAGCAGATAAACAGACCACTCACTGTCAACAACATCAATCCTCTTAACAGATATATATCACTGACGTGATTACGTTCACCCTGTAACCACAAAAATCCTGTCAGGGCACACAGCACACCAGAGAGACCTCCAAACCAGATTCCATTTGCCATAAACTGTGCCATCCCTCCAGTTATTGCAGCAGTCAACGTTAGTATCAATAACTGCAGACTTCCCTACTTGCTTTCCATTCTGCCTGCGAGATAGCACCATCCCAGCATATTGCTAAATAAGTGAGCAAAAGAAAAATGAATAAGAGAATGGCTAACGTAGCGCCATATCTCAGGGCTTACGTGGCTTTGTTGAATAAATCAGAGGCAGTCGATGGAGTCTATGGTTCCCTCGGATACATCCGTTATGCGATCCGGACACTATGCGGCATACTCAACGACGTCATTCGATTCAGCGCTTTGATCATCGCCATCGCTTCACCCACCTGCGCATCATAGTCTCGCAGGCTCAGATGACCACCCAGCAACGTTTTGACGCGGTACATCGCTGTTTCTGCCAGTGAACGCCGGTGATAGCCCACTTTCTTTTTCCAGACATCATTACTGCCGCTCAGATGCTGATTGGCCACCGCGTGGTTACGTTCATGATACTTCCCGGACCAGTATTGCGCGCCACTTCGTGGCGGGATCAGTGGCCTGATTTTTTTCCTCAACAAGGCATCGTGGCAGTAATGTGTGTCGTAAGCACCGTCTGCCGAAGCTTCCCTGATTTTCCTGTGGGTCTGGTTTATCAAACCCTCCAGTGCCTGCGCATCCGTCGTTCCGCTGAGCGATAAGTCAGCACAGATTATCTCGTGCGTCGCTCTGTCTGCGGCCAGATGAAGCTTGCGCCACACTCTGCGCTTGTCAGTCCCGTGCTGCCGGACTTTCCATTCTCCTTCACCAGCGACTTTCAGGCCCGTACTGTCAATGACGAGGTGTGAGATCTCGCCACGGGCTGGCGTTTTTATGCTGATGTTAACGGTGCTGGCCCGCTTGCTGAGCAGAGAGTAGTCCGGGCAGCGCAGCGGCAGAGCCATCAGCTTAAAAATCGAGTCAACAAAGCCCTGTAAAGCCCGGAGCGACAGGTTGAACACGCGTTTCATCATCAGTACCGTGGTAATTGCCATATCGGTGTAGTGAAGTGGCCGGCCTCGCCCCTCAGGCTTTGCACTGTCAGTCCATGCAGCAATGGCAGCCTCATCAAGCCAGATCGTCAGTGAGCCACGTTGTCTGAGTGCGTTATTGTAGGCATTCCAGTTGGTTATTTTAAACTTTTGCTTTGCCATAGTGACCAGATATTGAAATGACTGTAGCTATCAGATCCGCCAGTCACCTGAAAGTTCGATTTATTCAACAAAGCCGTAAACTGATTCACCGGATACACAAGCAGGCGATATCTCACCGACAACCACAGTTGTTTCCATTCGATGATAACAAGTAAAATTGCGGGCAGGAGGAAAAATTTTTCTGCCCGTTTCCTGTTACACACTCTGCAAATGTTTTACAGTAAGTATCCTGATAAATCCCCGGAGTGACCACAGAATCCCACAATTATCACGCTGACCCAGTATATTTATCTCACGTCTAATCAACATATGGAATAAAATGATGATTTTAACCACTCGCACCTTACCTGCGCGCAAACATATTGCGCTGGTTGCCCACGATCACTGTAAAGAGATGCTGATGCAATGGGTTGAGCGCCACCAGCAACAACTCGCCCGATACCACCTTTATGCTACTGGCACAACAGGTAACCTCATTTCCCGTGCGACCGGGCTTGAAGTTAATACCATGCTTAGTGGGCCAATGGGAGGCGATCAGCAGGTGGGGGCTTTGATTTCAGAAGGTCAAATTGATGTGCTGATCTTCTTCTGGGACCCGCTCAATGCGGTGCCACACGATCCTGATGTTAAAGCGCTGTTACGTCTGGCTACGGTCTGGAATATTCCGGTGGCAACAAATGTTTCGACGGCCGATTTTATTATTTTGTCACCTCATATTAATGAACCTATCGAAATAGTCATCCCTGATTATCAACGTTATCTTGCTGAACGACTGAAATAAGCGATAGCTGGCGGTATTACCGTCAGCTATTACGGATTGGCTGCTACTGATACCGTAAGATCTTCCAGCATACTGACAAATGGCGAAGGATGAGCTTCATTAAATAATAACCAAACGCGAAGACGTGCGCGGGTTATGGCAAGATAGAGCAAACGCCGTTCTTCGGCGTCAGCAAAATCTTCTGCCAGCGGCAGTAATGCCCGTTCAATGATCGATTCACCCGCAGGCGCCGGAAACGCCTCTTTTCCTTTCTGCAATCCCAGCACAATAACATAATCGGCCTGTTGCCCCTGGCTGGCGTCAATCATCATAAAATCAAGCTGTAAGCGGGGCCAGCGTGTCGCTGCTTTTTTCAGAACATCGAGTTTCAGATGAGGATAACGTGCCAGCAATAAAATCCGCTGTTCTGGTGTGGCATAACCACTGAGTTTATCCAGCAACTTATCCAGCTTATCATCCGCCAGTAAGGTCACCGCGTTTTTATTACCATTGGTCAAAGTTCGCCATAGTTTATTCTGGCGGTGTTTCTCTTTCCCGATGACACCGTGAGCCACATGAGCGATACGTTTATTGAAGCGATAAGCCGTGTCCAGTACACAATACTCTCCGGTGCCAAAATAGTGTTCAAAGGCAATAGCCAATGACGGAGAAGCCTCATCGACACAATAAACAGCCTGCTCGTCATCCCCTGTGGCAAACAAATGGGTCTGGGTATTCTGTCGACGCAAAGCCATTAATAACCCAGCATATTGTGGGGAGATCATCTGAAAATCATCGATCAGAATATGCTTCCACGGGCTAATAAAACGTCCTTTATCCAGAATATTAATCGCCTGATGCATGAGCCCGGAAAAATCAGTGGCATTTTCTGCTTTCAGCGCCATTTTCCAGGCTTTAAGCAATGGTGCCATCAGTTTTACATGCTTGCTGAACGGCGTTTGTAACGCTTCAGGCGCACGGGCAATCATCTCTGCCTGCGATCCACCCTGCATACGTAACAAACGGAGCCAGTGATCAAGGCGACTGGTTATACGTCGCTGGATTTGCTCATCCTGCCAGAATTCCCCCTCGGGGAGCTGCCAGCCCATGATATCCTGTAACCACTGACGCCAGCCTTTCGCCTGCGCTTTTTTCTCCTGGCATTGCTGGCACCAGTTTTTCAGTAGCCATGCCTGACGCAGTGCGCTATCAGTTTCCAGCTGACTGCGGCCAGGGGCTTTTTGCCCCCCTTGCCGGATAATATCCAGCACCAGGGTATGAAAAGTTTGTGTTGTCAGCGCGGCTGAAGGGAAGGCTGTACGGATACGCTGATCCATCTGCTGAGCAGAACGATGACCCGATACCAGCAACAGGATCTGATCAGCCGTCGCAGTCCCCTGGAGTAATAACCATCCGATGCGTGCTGCAAGAACAGCGGTTTTACCACTCCCCGCTCCAGAGAGAACCAGCACGCTTCGTTCACCATTAATGACCGCCTGCGCCTGTGCCATATCCAGTGGTGATGTTTCAATACCAGTAAAAAAATCATGATACTGTTCGACCAGCCGCGTGGTAACGGCCTGGTTATGTGCCAGCCGTATCGCTTCGATATTATCAGACCAGTGCTGGCATTGGTGCCATAATTCACGGCAGTTCTCAAAGGCGTCGAGTCGGCTGACAGGTACAGGTAATCCGCTTAATGCACAATGCAGGTTACTTTGTATTTCTGTTATTTGTTGCTGCGTCAGCCACTGTTCCTGGGCGTCATAATGCGCGAGGACTTCCCACTGCTGACGCAGAAGTCTGGCTGCAATATGGCTCATGGCTATACTCCACTGTTGCCAGCGAGTATTCAGATGATGGAAAAAGTGTCGGGTTGCCTTCCATTCCGTACCATGTAAGCGCACCACTTTGTTATCTGGCAGAACAAACTCCAGTTCACCCCAGATCAGTCCACGCTTACAATGAATTGACAATAACTGGTTGAAAGGTATGATATATTCATGTTTGTCACCGGAAACTTTAACACCTGCATTAAGCAGTTGTACCCTGTCATAAGGATGCCGCGCCATACGTTTACCTAATGTTGTCGCTTTAAGTTCCATATTGTGCCGAATACGATCAGATAGAATATTTTTTAAGTTTAACTGCCAGTGAACAGCGACTCCAGAGTAAAAATCATTATAATCCCTGTAGCAGACTATCTCTGTAATTGAGTGGATACTTTATACATATCATTATGAATATTTTGGTTTTTAACATTGATAACTTCGCCGCTTCCCCCGACGGGCTACTGACGAGCATGAAGCAATATTATTCGGGTTCAGATATCAGCGTTCATATGTTCCCCCCGGGAAATCATTTGCCTGCCCTTTCTGCCTTGCTATCATGACACGATTTATCGCGCTAACCACGTGTTTCATTTGTAAAACACAGATATCTTATTATTTTCATTAGTGGTCTGGAATGTCGTTATGCTGAGCCCTTTATGGCATCGTTATACATGGAATAGTGCCTGGTTATACAACATCAGGATTTTTATTGCGCTTTGCGGTACAACGGCCATTCCGTGGTGGCTGGGCGAAATCAAAATGACCATTCCTTTAACGCTCGGTGTTGTTGCCGCCGCGTTAACTGATCTTGACGATCGCCTGACAGGACGGCTCTGTAATCTTGCTATTATTCTGGTATGTTTTTTCATCGCTTCTGCTTCAGTGACGCTTCTGTTCCCCTGGCCGTGGTTATTTGCAATCGGCTTAACGGTTTCAACGACAGGTTTTATCTTACTGGGCGGACTGGGGCAACGTTATGCAACCATTGCATTCGGTGCGCTATTGATCGCGATTTATACCATGCTGGGGATATCGCTCTATAGCAACTGGTATATGCAACCACTGTTACTGCTTACCGGTGCTATCTGGTACAACCTGATAACCCTGGTGGGACATCTTATTTTCCCCATTCGTCCACTTCAGGATAATATTGCCCGCAGCTACGCACAGCTGGCGCACTATCTGGATCTCAAATCCTGTCTGTTTGATCCTGATATTGAAGACAATAGTCAGGCACCGTTATACGATTTAGCGATAGCAAATGGCCAGTTAATTACCACGCTCAATCAGACAAAATTGTCTTTATTGACCCGCCTGCGCGGCGATCGGGGACAAAAAAATACCCGGCGAACATTGCAATATTATTTTGTCGCTCAGGATATTCATGAGCGGGCCAATTCTTCCTATATACAGTATCAGGCATTGCGTGATCATTTCCGGCACAGTGATATTATGTTTCGCTTCCAGCGAATACTGGAAATGCTGGCACGCGCGTGTCTGCAATTATCACACGCCATCCTGTTACGTGAACCTTATCAGCATGATGCGAGGTTCGAACGGGCGTTTATGCATCTTGATGCTGCTCTTAAGCGTATCAAGAGTCGCGAAGCTTCAACAGATCAGCCAGAAGCGCTCGATTTTCTGCTTAATAATTTACGTGCTATTGATGCACAACTGGCCACCATTGAATCAGTACGTACTGATGCGTTACTTGCTGACAGTAGTGAAAATTTACTTTCTGAGGAAAAAATCAATAGTTTCAAAGATATCAGGTCACGTCTGTGTCGTAATATGACCCCTGAATCAGCTTTATTTCGCCACGCATTACGAATGTCGATCGTGCTATGCGCTGGCTATGGATTTATTCAGTTCCTCGGATTAAATCATGGCTACTGGATACTGTTGACCAGTCTGTTTGTTTGTCAGCCAAACTACAACGCGACCCGACATCGGCTGGCATTACGCATCACCGGCACCCTGATTGGTATCGCCATTGGACTGCCGATACTTCTGCTGGTGCCATCGACCGAAGGACAGTTATTGCTGATTGTGCTGTCTGGGGTGTTATTTTTTGCCTTTCGTAATATACAGTATTCACACGCCACGATGTTCATCACTCTGCTGGTACTTTTATGTTTTAATCTACTGGGAGAGGGATTTGAGGTGGCATTACCCCGTATCATTGATACGTTAATCGGCTGTGCGATCTCCTGGGCAGCGGTGAGTTTCATCTGGCCAGACTGGAAATTTCGCAATTTACCCCGGGTACTGACTCAAACCCTCAATGCCAATTGTCGTTATCTCGATGCTATCCTTGAACAATACCATCAGGGACGGCACAACCAACTCGCTTATCGTGTCGCACGCGATGAGGCTTATAATAAGGATAGTGAACTGGCTTCTGTTGTCTCTAATCTGTCGACGGAACCACGGGTCAATGCCACTATGCGTGAGACCGCATTTCGTTTGCTCTGTCTGAATCATACTTTTATCAGCTATATTTCCGCATTAGGCACTCATCGGGAAAAACTGACAACACCTGATATTTTGTTACTGCTTGATGATGCAATCCACTACATCGATAATGTGCTGCGCCATATGCCGACAGATGCGCAACCAATGCAACAGACACTGGAGAATTTACAATATCGGCTCCAGCATCTAAATCCGCATGCCAACAGCAAAGAACCACTGGTACTTCAGCAAATTAGTTTGCTGCTGGCATTATTGCCGGAAATTCACCAGTTGCAAAAGCAAATTATCATTTAGCCTGAACTATCACCATGACATACGCTGTATTGACTACTCGCCCACTCCTTAAGTTCCTGACGCCTTTGTAACGGGAGGACCCCCACATGGTTACCTGTAATCGCCCCTTCGAGTGAATAGAGAACATTAAGCGTGAGAGATTTATTGAGTTCGCGTAATTTCAGCCACACTTTTTTGGCACCCAGCTGGCGTAGCATATGTTCATCGGTGATGCCTGCATTCATTAGCAAGAGTTCCATATGACAACTAATATTCGGCAGTTTTTTCAGTCGGCCCGATAAACACTGCTGTTTTTTTTCATGCTGCGCACTTTGTAATGCCCAGGATGATAACTGAAGCAGCATTTTATCATCCTGCCACAGCGTTTCGTTAATCTGATAGTAATTCAATGAATACAGGCGACCATTTTTTTTCATTTCTAATAAAGGATTAGCATGTTTCTCACTGTATGACAGACTCTTTTTACAGTTTCTGAGATAAATCTCTTCTTTTGCCATCATCGCAAAAACAGTTTTCTCAATGGTCAGACAATAACCACCAAATAATGGGCGACAATGTATCTTGCCTAATGGTAATAAACATTCTTGCAATCGCTGAAGCTTCATCGTCAGTATTTTATTCATTATTACTCCTTAAATAGTCATCCATCCCGCAAAATATTTTATTAGTGGTTCCACTAACACAAAAAATAGGTGAGTTTTTGTATCGTAGCAAGGATCTTTTGACATCAATCTTAATTCACGTTCTGTTTTGCGAAGTGCATTCAGAAAATTCTAATAAGAATGAAAAGGAATACGCCAAAAATAGATCTCGCACAAATATCAAACCTTAATAAGTGAAACAAATTTGCTTTTTGTCGACATTAGAGATAGCCAGTGCCACACATCACCAGAGAAGGCCGCCCATGTTTAACACCAGGAGCAGTAATGAAAATTATTCATCTCACTTTTAGCCCTTACTGGTATGGCACTATCGCATCATTCAATACTGAACTGATGTGATATGATGATTCACGATAAGAAAGAAAAGATAGAGGCACAATTTTTTTATAATCAACCAATTATGCCATTACAGAATAGGACAGGAATGCATTTTGTGATTTGCGTATTGATAAAAAAAGCGATTTTGTATGAAGGATATATTGACAAACGTCGCTGTCTGCCATGCACTTAAACCAGCTCATTAAGTGAGCAAAAAACAGTCATTTTCATCGAGCATAGTGGCAAATAATCCCTTTTTTCTTCTCTCTGACAACGTTCACACTTGTAAGTTTCATACTAAGTTGTAGACTTTACATGGCCAGGGGGTGATCTGTTTACGCTGCGTTAACCATGAACATGCCCCGGGTGAAGGATTTAACCGTAAGGGCTGTTGATACCTTTATGGCGAATTTTGGATGATAATGAGGCGCAAAAATGAAAAAGACAGCTATCGCGATTGCAGTGGCACTTGCTGGTTTCGCTACCGTAGCACAGGCCGCTCCGAAAGATAACACCTGGTATGCAGGTGGTAAACTGGGTTGGTCCCAGTATCATGATACCGGTTTCTACGGTAACGGTTTCAAAAACAACAACGGTTCTGTTCATAAGGATCAGATCGGTGCTGGTGCTTATGGTGGTTACCAGGTCAATCAGTATGTTGGCTTTGAAATGGGTTATGACTGGCTAGGTCGTATGGCTTACAAAGGCAGCGTAGACAGCGGCGCATTCAAATCTCAGGGTGTGCAACTGACTGCAAAACTGGGCTATCCGATTGCTGATGACCTGGATCTCTATACACGTTTAGGTGGTATGGTATGGCGTGCTGATGCTAAAGGCCATTATTTATCTAACGGTGTTTCCCGTAGCGAAAATGACACCGGTGTATCTCCGGTTTTTGCCGGTGGTGTAGAGTGGGCAATCACGCCTGAAATTGCAACCCGCCTGGAATATCAGTGGGTTAATAACATTGGTGATGCCGGTACCGTCGGTGCGCGCCCTGATAATGGCTTGTTAAGCGTAGGGGTTTCCTACCGTTTTGGCCAGGGCGAAGCTCCAGCGCCAATGCCTGAGCCAGCTCCTGCTCCGGAAGTTACCACCAAACACTTCACCCTGAAGTCTGACGTTTTGTTTAACTTTAATAAATCGACGCTGAAAGTAGAAGGCCAGCAGGCACTGGATCAGCTGTACACCCAGTTGAGCAACATGGATCCGAAAGATGGTTCTGCTGTCGTTGTCGGTTATACCGACCGTATCGGTTCTGAAGCCTATAACCAGACATTATCTGAAAAACGTGCGCAATCTGTCGTCGATTACCTGGTCGCTAAAGGTATTCCGGCTGATAAGATCTCTGCACGCGGTATGGGTAAAGCCAACCCAACTACAGGTAATACCTGTGACGGTGTGAAACCTCGTGCTGCACTGATCGAATGCCTGTCACCGGATCGTCGTGTCGAGATCGAAGTTCAAGGGTATAAAGAAGTCGTTGTTCAGTAAATAAATTGCTGTCTGATCCTGTGACTTAGTATTATCTGCCAGTTAAGAATCGATGATTTGATTTTTAACTGCTGAAACAGAAACAGCTCCTCTGTCAGGGAGCTGTTTTTTTTAGGTCTTTTATCAACATGATCTGCTGAAAACCTTCTCTGCCCATGCTTAACCATTGCTGCACACCACCGATGGTTTCTGGACCACTACTTTTTATTTAGCAATCCCTGGAGGTCCTGTTTCAGGCAGGAGATCTGAGTGGCATATTTTTCTTTGTTTTCTGCGTCTTCTATTAGTTGTATGATGATCTCAGATAACGTTTTACCTTGTCGCTGTGCAAGCCCGGCCAGACGTTGCCAGACCATAAATTCGAGATCGATAGATTTTTTACGGGTATGTTGATGTTCCGCATTAAAATGTCGTTTACGACGTGCGCGGATAGTCTGTTTCATTCGATTGATTAGCATCGGGTTGATATGCTGATCAATCCAGTCATGTACCAGAACCGGTTCATTTTCCAGCGTTAATAAGATATCGACCGCAGCCTGTGCGGCACTGGTTTCCAGATATCGGGTAATAGGCTCCCCTTCCCGGTATTTCTTTACCAGATATTTCCACTTCCAGCCGCTTTCAAGATTTTCCAGTTGTTGATATTTCATGGCGATCTCAATGTGATCGTGTAACGGAGTTAAGAATATCAGCTTTCACGACTATACCCAAAATCATTCAGGTTATATTACCGTGGCAAATCAGTGAAGAAATGATGACTGATGGCCAGAACAATGATAATCGCGGTGGCAGATACAATCCCTGGTGTGCTCAGACACAGCATAAGGTATAATTGTGAGCTTTACTTCTGACTAAAATACAGCAACGTTGACCATTACCACACTGACCCGAAAAGATCTTGCGCCTGATACAGCAAGTTATCAGCTATTGTTTACGCAAGCCGATTTAACTGACACAGCATTTTCCTTTAGTCGCGATCTTCAGCCCCGTTTATTCTACGCACTGAAGCAGCTTCTGATGGAAAAATCTGTTGCGCCATTTATGCTGATCAAAGCACCAGAAGAGGCACAATATCTGCAATGGCTGACAGAAGAGACACGCAGATTATATCAACCCGCCGTCCCCTTTTGTGGCGTAAACTACCAGGTCAATGGTGGCGTTATTACCGCGACCACCGCACAAAGTGCTGACGATAATTTTGCCGATACTACACCGGTTGACTACGCCGAGTGGATAGAACACGAACAGCTTTTTGGCTGTGTACGCCAGTTTAATGGTGAAATATCCCTGCAACCGGGACTGGTTCATCGTACCAATGGCGGCATACTTATCCTTTCTCTTCGCACGTTACTTACTCAGCCTTTGCTGTGGCTACGTCTGAAGAACATGATGGCCTGCCAGCGTTTTGACTGGCTATCTCCCGATGAATCCCGTCCTCTGCCGGTAACGATCCCCTCTATGCCCCTTAACCTGAAGGTTATTCTGGTTGGGGAACGGGAGTCACTGGCTGATTTTCAGGAGCAGGAGCCCGAACTCTTTGCTCAGGCCATTTATAGTGAATATGAAGAGAGTCTGCACATCGTCAATGAAGGTACACTCAAACAGTGGTGTCAGTGGGTGACGCAAAATGCGCGACAACTTGAGTTACCGGAACTCGCCGCCGATGCCTGGCCTCTGCTGATCCATGAAGGCGCACGTTATACCGGCGATCAGACATTACTGCCACTCTGCCTGTTATGGATAGCTCGCCAGTTACGTGCTGCAGCAACTTTCTGCGAGGATAAGATAATCACGGCGGCAGCCATACGGCAGATGTTATCTCAGCGTGCATGGTGTGAAGGTTATCTCAGCGAACGCCTGCAGAATGAAATTCTGCAGCAGCAGATACGCATTGATACTGAAGGTCACTATGTTGGCCAGATTAATGCCTTGTCAGTCATTGAGTTTCCAGGCCATCCGCAAGCCACAGGCGAGCCAACCCGTATCAGTTGCGTCGTCCATGCGGGTGATGGTGAGGTCATCGATATTGAACGCAAAGCAGAATTAGGCGGCAATATTCATGCTAAAGGTATGATGATTATGCAGGCCTTTCTGATGTCCGGGCTGGATCCTGAACAGCAGTTCCCCTTTACGGTTTCGCTGACTTTTGAACAATCTTACAGTGAAATCGATGGTGATAGCGCCTCACTGGCTGAATTGTGCGCATTAATCAGCGCACTGGCGTGCGTCCCGATTGATCAGAGCATCGCAGTAACCGGCTCAGTCGATCAGTTTGGTCGTGTTCAGCCCGTCGGCGGCGTTAATGAGAAAATTGAAGGCTTCTTCGCCATTTGTCAGCAGCGGGGATTAACCGGTAAACAAGGCGTCATTATTCCTGCCGCCAATATCCAGCATCTGAGCCTGCCAACAGAATTGCAGCAAGCCGTGACAGATGAGCAGTTTTATATCTGGGCGGTGGAAGATGTCACTGAAGCATTACCGGTATTGACGCAGCGACAATGGGAAGGTGGCGAAGAACAAACATTACGGCAAATTATTCACGAGCGGATGACTCAGATGACGCAACAGGAAGGGCGTCATCGTTTACCGTGGCCGCTACGCTGGTTAGCAGGGTTAGTTTCACACTGATCGGACTTGTTCCGCTTATCTGTATTCACTATCCTGCGTTGCGAACTTAACACAAGGTTTACTAAAAATATGGTAGAAAAACGCGAATCCTATACAAAAGAAGAACTACTTGCCTCAGGTCGTGGTGAGTTATTCGGTGCTAAGGGGCCACAATTACCGGCACCGAATATGCTCATGATGGATCGCATCATCAAAATGAGCGAAACAGGGGGGAAATATGATAAAGGTTATGTTGAGGCAGAGCTCGATATTAACCCGGATCTGTGGTTCTTCCGTTGCCATTTTATCGGCGATCCGGTGATGCCAGGTTGCCTGGGGCTGGATGCGATGTGGCAACTGGTGGGCTTCTATCTGGGCTGGCTGGGTGGTGAAGGCAAAGGGCGTGCCCTGGGCGTCGGAGAAGTCAAACTCACCGGACAAATCCTGCCAACGGCGAAAAAAGTGACTTATCGTATTCATCTCAAACGCATTGTTAACCGCCGCCTGATTATGGGGCTGGCGGATGGTGAAGTACTGGTTGATGACCGGCCAATCTACAGCGCAAGTGATCTGAAAGTAGGGCTGTTCCAGGATACTTCTGCGTTTTAATCCATACTATCAGGGCAATACGTCTGTATTGCCCTGGGTAATGAATAGCGGCTCTGCATGACAGGTATCAGCCACCGCTTAATCTGACAGCGACTTGTCTATATAACCGGTCACTGTCAGATCAGATCTGAGCGAGTACAAATCAGGGCAGGTGAATCAGCTCACTGGCGATAGCGGCCGCTTCCTGAGACCAGGCCTCGGCCAGTGTTTTCACCATCGCGTCATAACCATCGTGCTGTTGTTTAACTTCAATATTGAAGGGACGTTTAATCAATTGCCCTTTATGTTTCAGTAACCACTCACCGCTGACAATCACCCGTCCATCATAGCGGCCATGAAAACCATTCACCGTCACACTGAGGGTATCCTGGGTATTGCGCAACTGTTCTGACGAGATCATCCAGCCTGGCAGTTGCTGACTCAAATTCGCCATCAGCGTTGTGCGTAACTGTTGTTCAAGTGGGCTGGCCCATAAATTATTTTCAGCCATCACATACTGCACGTTAGTCGTCTGATAGACCACTCCATTACCTGACAGATAATCAGCGGTATTCAGCTGGTCAATCCACAAAAGCTTCTCTCCCTGCTGCGTGGTGCTTTCTGCCCGGCTTTGTACAACAGGTAGCTGATAATAGCTTTTATTCTCCCCACTGCTGCACGCTGCCAGTATCAAAGCCACGGCGATAACCATTCCGGGTTTCATTCTTTTGCTCCTTTTGGTTGAGGGTCTTTTTTATCCCTGGCTTCAAATATTAAGGCATTGCTCTTATCGTTGAGTGTTTTCAGGATCGGCTGCAGTTCACGAAGCACCTGATCCAGACGCTGCATATCCGCCACCATCTTATTATAAGCCGCAGAACCTGGCTGGAAGCCTTCGATACTACGATTGAGCGCCCGCAATGTGTTCTGCATATCATCGGGCAATTGCTGCATAGTCTGACTGGCGGTGATCTTATTCAGGTTATCGAGTGTTGCCTGCATATGTTTCATGGTCTTTTCACTCTGCTCCAGCGTGCTGGTCGCCTGCTTAATCAGCGGACTCATCGGCAGATTATTAATCTTCTCCAGCGCATTCACTAATTGCTGCTGAATTTGTGCCAGACCACCACTGACCGTCGGAATAATCGGATAAGATTCGAACTGGCGAAATTTACCACGTGCGGGTGCCTGTGGGTAAAAATCGAGATCGATATACAAAGCACCGGTGATCATATTACCGGTCTTCAGCGATCCACGTAACCCACGATCAATCAGTTCATCCATATGCTCGCTGAGATCAGCCACGCCTCCTGACTGATTCACCAGCCTGCCCGGTTCGATACGCACTTCGACCGGAATACGGTAATCATCATTCAGGCTCTGGTGAAGACCGGGAATAAAAAAAGGAACCTTGCCGACGGTGCCCAGCCGTATTCCACGGAACTCTACCGGTGCTCCTGGTTGTAAACCACGCACGGAGTCTTTAAAGAACATCACATAATCGGTATGCTGAACGAAGATCGAGTCCTGAATACTCTTCTGATCATCGAAAAGATGATAGCGAGTCTTGTTCGCCACCGGCTCACCCAGCTCTAATCCTTCCGGAACATCAAAGCTCACCCCGCCACCAAACAGTGTTGATAACGACCCCATCTCAATACGCATCCCGGCTGAGGTCAGATCGACTGCCATACCACTGTCCTTCCAGAAACGAGCATTGGTGGTCACCAGCCGATCATTGGGCGCATTGATAAATAGCTGATAAGTCATATTGCGCTTTTGTGGATCGAAGTTACTGGCCTCCACTGACCCGACCCGATATCCCCGGAAAAGCACAGGATCACCGGGAGAAAGCTGGCCTGCTTTATTGCTTTCCAGCATGATACGGATCCCTTTGGCATCGGGAGCGGCCAGGGGCGGCGCATCAAGTAAAGCGTAGTGGCTGGGTTCTGCCCCCTGGGTTCCCGGCTGAAGTTCAATATAGGCCCCGGACAGTAAGGTTCCCAGACCACTGATGCCTTCACGCCCCACCTGCGGTTTCACCACCCAGAAGAGGGAATCCTTATGCAACAGTCTTTCCATCCCTGAATTCAGCCGCGCTTTAATCTCTACATGAGTCAGATCATCAGTCAGAATAGCGCTTTCCACTACTCCCACATCGACACTACGGCTCTTAATCCGCGTTTTCCCACCTTCAATACCTTCAGCATTGGTGGTGATCAGCGTGACAGCCGGCCCCTGATGACTATAGTGATAAAAAAGTATCCATGCACCAATCAGCACTGTGATAATAGGGAAGATCCAAACTGGCGACCAGTTCTTCACCTTCTGCACATTCGCTTCTCCACTTTCACTTTCATTTTCCATGCTACTTGCATTCCTCATGGCTAAAATCGGGTTCACGATCCCACAATAATCGTGGATCAAAAGACATCGCGGAAAACATCGTCATAATCACCACACTCGCAAACATCACCGCTCCGGGGGCAGGATAGATATTCATCAGTCCACCCATGCGTACCAGTGCTGAAAGTACCGAAATAACAAAGATATCAATCATTGACCAACGGCCAACAAATTCGACGACTTCATAAATCAGATGCATCCGTTCGGCATCACGGTGTCCCCTGCCATCGGCGTGCCAGCAAAGCCAGGCAATCGCGAGCATCTTTAACGTCGGCACCATAATACTGGCCAGAAAAATTACCAGTGCCACCGGATAAGAGCCCTCACTCCATAGCAAGACCACCCCGGTCATAATTGTCGAAGGTAATTTATCGCCCAGCCAGTCAGTTATCATAATGGGCATCATATTCGCGGGTAGATAGAGCAGGCATGAAGTTAATAGTAAAGCTACCGTCAACTGTAGACTATTTTTACGTCGTACCCGGCCTTTACTTTGACAGCGTGGGCAAATCAAGGTATCTGCCGGTAAAACGGCGGTGCAACATGCGCAGGAACGCAATCCCTGACGGAGACCGGACACCCCCGCTTTGAGCGGCTGATGAATCACCGGAGGGGATGCAATAACATCCCATAACCCATGTCGGTCTACACACTGTAGTGCCCGCAGTTGCAGTACACAAAAGAAACACCAGGGAATAAAACTCAGTCCTATGCCAATCTCGCCATAGGCCATCAGCTTGACGAAACTGACCAGCACACCCGCCAGAAAGATTTCCGCCATTCCCCAGGATTTTAGCGCGAACAGCGCACGCGCCAGAAATATTTGCAACCTGTGTGACATACGGACACGATTGACCAGTAGCAGGATCATCACCAGGCAAAAGGCGGGTACCAGCTGGACAAAAAGTAAGAAAAAGGTAGCAAGACTGGCGTAATCTTCCGTGAAAAGCACCTGCGGGATCTGCAACAGCTCAATTTCACTTGAGATCCCATAGACATTCATATTGACGAACGGAAATAAATTCGCCAGCAACAACATAAATAACGCAACCAGCGCATAGATAGTAGAACGCAGTCGTGGTGCATCCCACAAAACGGTTAAGGTTGTACCACAGCGCGGACATGTCGCTTTATGGCGTGCGCTCAGTGGCGGCAACGCTACCAGCAAATCACATTGCGGGCATAATATATGTCGCGCGGCATGCTGATCGCACATCAATATTCCTCGGGTTATTCACCATTTTTTAATCCTTCCAGATACTCCCAGCGTTCAAAAGCTTTTTCCAGCGCCTGCTCAGTGTCAGCGAGCTGGTGTAGCACCGGTTGGGTACGATCATGCGGCTGGTTAAAAAAAGAGGGATCAGCAATCTGTTGCTGCAATATCTGTACCTGAGCATCCAGCTCTTCCAGTTGCTGTGGTAACTGTTCCAGTTCACGCTGCAGCTGATAACTTAATTTGCTGGTTGTGCGCCGGGTATTTTTGATTTTTGCTACCGGAGCCGTGGTGCTTTTTTTGGTTATCGCTTGTTGTAGCGGCTGGGATTGTAACTGCTGTCCTCGTGCGTCATGATAACCACCGACATACTGACCAATATGGCCGTCCCCTTCAAAAATCCAGCATTCCGTGACCGTATTATCAACAAACTGGCGATCGTGGCTGACCAGTAATACACTCCCCTGATAGCCCGCGATCAGATCTTCAAGCAGTTCGAGGGTTTCCACATCCAGATCATTCGTCGGTTCATCAAGAATCAACAAGTTACTTGGTTTCAGAAACAGACGCGCCAGCAACAGGCGATTACGCTCACCGCCAGACAGAGCGCGAACCGGCGTCATTGCCCGTTTAGGGTGAAACAAAAAATCCTGCAAATAGCCTGTTACGTGACGTGATTTACCGTTCACCAGCACTTCCTGTTTGCCTTCAGCAAGGTTATCTATCACCGTTTTATCGGGGTCCAGTATTGCACGATGCTGATCAAAATAGGCCACTTCCAGCTTCGTTCCTGTATGTATCCGTCCACTTTCTGCCTGTAGCTGCCCTAACATCAGTTTTAACAACGTGGTTTTACCACAACCATTCGGACCAATTAAGGCGATTTTATCACCGCGTAATACTTGTGCGGAAAAATCTTTTACCACTACTTTACCATCAATCTGATAGTTAACCTGTTCCATTTCAAAGACAATTTTGCCAGAGCGTGACGCTTCTTCCACCTGCATTCTGGCATTGCCCTGCACTTCACGTCGCTCACTACGCTCACGACGCATTGCCTGTAACGCCCGCACACGCCCCTCATTGCGGGTACGACGCGCTTTTATGCCCTGACGTATCCAGACCTCTTCCTGCGCTAGCCGACGATCAAACTCAGCATTTTGCTGCTCTTCCACGCGCAGCGTCTCTTCTTTCCCCAGCAGGTACTGATCATAATTCCCTGGATAAGTCACTAATTTACCACGGTCAAGATCAACAATTCGCGTCGCCATATGGCGAATAAATGAACGATCATGAGAGATAAAAATAATGGAACCTTTAAAAGCCTTGAGGAAATTTTCCAGCCAGTCAATGGTATCGATATCCAGATGATTGGTCGGCTCATCCAGTAATAACACGCGCGGATTACTGACTAACGCCCGCCCCAGCGCGGCTTTACGCAACCAGCCACCAGAGAGAGATGACAGATCGCGATTCACTTCCAGCCCTAGCTGTCCGAGGACTTCATTAATCCGATTTTCCAGTTGCCATAATCCCAGACTATCCAGTAAGTCCTGCAGACGTGCCAGCTCATTTAAGTTTTTAGTGCTCGGATCACTGATCACCCGACGTGAAATCTCATGGTAATCCTTCAGATAGCTCGCCTGTTCAGCGATCCCTTCGGCGACAAAATCATACACGCTACCCGTGATATTACGTGGCGGATCCTGCTGTAAACGGGCAATAACCAGATCCTGGGCGTAAATAATGCGCCCATCATCAAGGTTGAGTTCACGGTTAAGGATCTTCATCAGCGTCGATTTACCGGCGCCATTTCGTCCTACCAGACAGACACGTTCATTATCTTCAATATGCAGCTCAGCATTATCCAGCAATGGCGCATCGCTAAAGGAGAGCCACGCATCATGCATACTTATTAATGACATTGTTTAATTCCTTTCAGACCGGCGTGATCAACCAGCAATTGTGGATCTGACGATGGCGGGCAAAATCCTGCGACAACGTTTTTGGTGTTATTTCCTGCGCCTGTAACCCCAGTCGTGCCAGCCCTTCCAGATCGATACGGAAACCCCGTTTGTTATTCGAAAACATGATGGTACCGTTTCTGCGTAACAGGTGTTTAATATCTGCGATCAGACGTAAATGATCACGCTGGACATCGAAAATATCTGCCATACGCTTCGAATTTGAAAATGTCGGAGGATCGATAAAAATCAGATCATACTGCTCACGGCTATCACGTAGCCAGCTCAGTACATCTGCCTGGATCAGACGATGCGCGCGTCCGGTTAAGCCATTCAGGCGTAAATTACGCTCCGCCCATTCCAGATAAGTGCGCGACATATCGACGGTCGTGGTGGATCGTGCGCCACCCAGGCCCGCATGAACACTGGCGCTACCGGTATAGGCGAAAAGATTGAGAAAATCTTTTCCCTGGCTCATCTGGCCCAGCATACGACGTGCTATACGGTGGTCAAGAAACAGTCCTGTATCCAGATAGTCGGTCAGGTTAACCCACAGACGGGCATTATATTCCTGTACTTCGAGGAAATTGCCCTTTTCCGCCATTTTCTGATATTGATTTTTCCCCTTCTGCCGTTCACGGGTTTTTAGTATCAGTTTGTCTGGCGCGATGTCCAGCGCTGAAATCGTCGCGGCAATTACATCAAACAGACGTTGCCGGGCTTTATGTGCGTCGACTGTTTTGGGGGGCGCATACTCCTGGATAACCAGCCACTCACCGTAGCGATCAATGGCAACGTTATATTCCGGTAAATCAGCATCATACAGACGATAACAATCAATCTCTTCCTGACGTGCCCATTTTGCAAGTTTTTTCTGATTTTTACGCAAACGGTTAGCAAAATCTTCCGCAGGCACTGCCACCGGGCTGCCGTTATTCTCCGCAAGGTGATAATTCTTCTGCACACAATCTATTGGGCCATTTTTAGCCTTAAATTGTTTGTCGGCCCGCAGTTGCAGACAACTGAGTAACTCTGTGGAGGCACTAAACAGCGATAAATTCCAGCCTGGAAATTGATTTTTCAGCGTGCGCCCTAACAAGCTGTATAACGCAATCAGTGCTGGTTCGCTGGCGAGACGCTCACCATAGGGCGGATTGCTGATAACCGTACCCTTGCGCTCCTGCGGCGACGAGTGACGTAATTCAGCGACATCCTGGACACTAAATTCAATCAGCTCACCGATACCCGCGCGACGCGCATTACGCCGCGCCAGCTCAATCACTCGCGGGTCAATATCGGAGCCATAAAAGCGCGATCCATAACTGGCCAGCCCCTGACGTGCCCGATTTTGCGCTTCTTCTTTTACCGTTTGCCACACCGTTTGATCATGCTGCAACCAGCGATCAAAGCCCCAGTGTTTGCGGTTCAGGCCTGGCGCACGGTCAGTGGCTAACATGGCGGCTTCAATTAACAAGGTGCCAGAACCACATAACGGATCGACCAGCGGCGTTCCCGGAAGCCAGCCTGAGCGCAGGACGATCGCTGCCGCGAGCGTCTCTTTTATCGGTGCCATCCCGGTGCCATCACGATAACCGCGCAAGTGCAATCCTTCACCACTGAGATCCAGAGAAATAGAGGCGGTTTCTTTATTCAGCCAGACATTAATACGGATATCGGGATCGTCCCGGTTAACATCAGGTCGTGGCAAATTCTGGCGCGTGAAGCTATCGACAATGGCATCTTTCACTTTTAGCGCGCCATATTGACTGTTGCGGATCTCCTCGTTCAGACCGCTAAAATGGACGGCAAAAGTGGCATCGACAGTAAAAATCTCCGTCCAGGGAATCGCCTGTACCCCAAGATAAAGATCCAGATCGCTATAGACCTTGCACTGGCCAAGCGGCAACATGATCCGCGAAGCCAGCCGGCTCCACATCATGCTTTGATATAGCAGGTGGGTATCACCCTGGAAGTGAACACCGCCCTGAACCACCCGGCACTCCTCAGCACCCAGTCCTTCCAGTTCAGTCTTTAACAGCTCTTCCAGTCCACGAGCCGTACTGGCAAACAGAGAATTCATATCGTCACTTTTACTTAGAGAAAATCGTTGCGCATTATAGTCAATATGCGACCTATGTCATAAAGTTAAAGCCCAGTTTTCATCGGCCGATGCCACAGCGGCAATGTCTGATGGTCAGGATCTCACTGCTGATGATAACCTCTGCGGGCAAATGCCCAGAATATTTTAATTATCGGCTGGCGTCGAAGCCAGTTACTGCCCGGTCAGATAAGAAGGGAAATGAGTGCAACGTATGCCAGACCGGTTATCGCATCGCATGTGGTCGTCTGGTATTGTCAATTAAATCGCCTGTTGCAGGTTATCGTCAGTGATGCAAGGCATGGGCAGCAATCTGTCGTTCATAATTTTTATGGCATCTCCCAGTTGCATTGTTTTCCCCGCCAGTATCACCATCGGTTGAGCCAGAAGGCATAATGTCGCATTTTCCCCTGATTCAACGACCAGCAAAGTCACCTGCTCTCCACTATCACTGAGCCAGGCATTGACAATATCACCACCGGTGGGCTGCCAGCCGGATTGATGAGCGATAAAATACCAGCTTTTAGGCATTTGCGGCTTCAGGAAACGAATAGCTGTCAGGCTGTTAAGTATTAATTCCGCTTGTTGTTCTGCTGATAAGGCTAAATCATGGCATTTTTCTGTAAATGAGGAGTAAAGCGCAACATCAGCGACACAAAAACCAGAAGGTGAAAAGGCGTCTGGCGTTAACATCCGACGTGAAAAACGTGAACGAAATACCATGCCATTAGCCAGATCCAGCATCATCCGATCATGCTGTTCATCATAATACCAGCGCCAGTTATCATCAGGTTTAATTGACATTACTCTCTTACCTTCTCCTGTCTGCACGATCATCACATCCGCAATCAAATGCTAAGCATACCGCTCATCAGACGTTGCCAGCCTGGACATGGCCAGTGCGAAGTGACCACAGCATACACGTAGTACGTAAGGATTTCAGGCACAACCCAGCGCTGATAAATAGCTGGAAAATATAGAACAACCGGGGTCAGAAATAAAGCCCCGGCGAAAGTAAAAAAGATAAAGGGTCAGAGATGAGTGACAATTTGTTTTATCAAGGACGGACCTTTAAAAATAAATCCTGAATACATTTGTAGTAGACTGGCACCGGCCGCTATTTTTTCCCGCGCCGCGATCACCGAATCGATTCCTCCGACACCAATAATCGGTAATTGATTATTTATTTCTTTACTCAACAAACGAATAATTTCCGTGCTTTTTAATTGCAGCGGCCGACCACTCAGTCCCCCGGTTTCGCTGCTGTATGGCATCCCCTGAACCAGAGAACGATCGAGTGTGGTATTGGTGGCGATGACACCGTCAATATGATGGCGAACTAAGCTATCAGCAATCTGGATCAGCTCGTCCACGGAAAGATCAGGTGCGATTTTAACCGCCACAGGGACATATTTTTGATATGTTTGCTGTAGTGTAAGCTGCTTATTTTTAATCGCGCTCAGGAGATCATCCAGTACCTCACCATATTGCAGGGTACGCAACCCCGGCGTATTGGGTGATGAGATATTAACAGCGATATAGTCAGCATAAGGATAGACTTTCTCCATACAAATCAGATAATCATCTTTACCCTGCTCAACAGGTGTATCCTTATTCTTGCCGATGTTAATCCCAAGAATGCCAGAAAATTGCACTTTTTTTACATTCTCAACCAGCTTATCAACCCCTTGATTATTAAATCCCATGCGATTGATCAACCCTTCGGCAGCCACCAGGCGAAACAGTCGTGGTTTGTCATTCCCCGGTTGCGGGCGTGGTGTGACCGTACCAATTTCAATTGCTCCGAACCCCATAGCGCTAAGGATATCAATATATTCACCATTTTTATCCAGTCCGGCCGCCAGCCCCAGCGGGTTATTAAAAGTCAGCCCCATACAGGTAACAGGTTTCGCGGGAACGTTTTGATGTATCAGCCTTTTCAGCGGCGTGGCGGATAGCCGACGTAATTGCCGGAAGACCATGTCATGAACACGCTCGGGATCGAGCTGAAAAAGTGCTTTGCGAACAAAAGGATAATACATGAGTTCTCCTGGTTCCCCGGCCTGCTCGCCGGGTGTGTATTGTGTTCGATAAACGGGCGAAAGAGCACCGGCCTGAAAAAAGCCTTTCTCTTCCACCAGCGTGATTAACATTTCACGATGTTTAACGGGCTACAGACAGATCACCCGTTAAGCGTCAGGGACGAGTGCTATATTAGCGCCTTACTGATTTTCTCAAACAGATCACCAGAGAGATCGGGTAAACCTTTTAATTGTTCCAGCGCGGCACGCATCATCGCCTGACGTTTAGCGTCATAACGTTTCAGACGAATTAACGGCTCGATCAAGCGGGAAGCGACCTGTGGATTACGACTATTAAGCTGCGTCAACATCTCAGTCAGAAAACGGTATCCACTCCCATCTTCAGCATGGAATGCTGCCGGATTACTGCTGGCAAAGGCGCCGATCAATGAGCGAATACGGTTGGGATTATTCATGCTAAAAGAACGATGATGTAACAGACGGCGTACTGTTTCCACGACATTATCTGCCGGACTGGTCGCCTGCAGAACGAACCATTTATCCATCACCAGACCGTCCTGATGCCATTTATCGTCATAATCCTGCATTAATTCATCGCGGCAAGGGAGTTGTGCCGCAACCGCTGCCGAAAGCGCCGCCAGCGCATCGGTCATATTATCGGACTGGCGATACTGATCGGTAACCCACTTATCTGCCTGTTTCGCATCGCTAAATGCCAGATAACGCAAACAGGTATTTCGCAGTGACCGTTTACCAATATCGGCATGCTCGACACGATAAACCGGCAACTTACTGGCGTTGTAGACCGCGAGAAATTCATTCGCCAGCGCCTGTGCTAAAGTCCGGGTCAATGCCTCACGCACCTTTGCAATCGCAACAGGATCGATAACCGTAAACATTTCAGCGATCTCACTGGCAGAAGGCAGGGTCATGATTTCTGCCGCCAGTGCGGGATCGATCTTTTCATCTAGCAGAATGGCACGAAACGCATCGATGATGTGCGCGGGTAACAACACCGCTTGCCCCTGCTGCTGGAGGGTGACATTCTGCTTAATACAGCCAGACAAGAGATTCTGTGCCGCATCCCAGCGAGAGAACTCATTGCGCGCATGACGCATCAGAAATGTCAGTTGCTGATCACTGTAGGGATACTCCAGTTTTACCGGTGCAGAGAATTCACACAGTAGTGCTGGGATCGGCTGGCAGGTAATATCATCAAATACAAATGTTTGTTCTGACTGGGTCACATTCAGCACGGAAGATACTGGCTGTCCCGCGCTACGCAGTGGAATAACCTGACCGTGGTTATCGTACAGTTCAATCGCAAAGGGGATATGCAGCGCTTGTTTCTCCGCTTGATCGGCTGTCGGCGGTGTATGCTGGCGAATGGTGAGGCTATATTGTCGGGTTTTGGGGTTATAGTTGTCATCGACACTGACTACCGGCGTACCTGATTGACTATACCAGCGTCGGAAATGGGACAGATCAATATCAGAAGCATCTTCCATTGCCTGCACAAAATCATCGCAAGTGGCTGCACTACCGTCATGACGTTGCAAATAGAGCTGCATGCCTTTTTGAAAGCGTGCCTCCCCGATCAAGGTATGTAGCATGCGAATCACTTCTGCCCCTTTCTCATACACGGTTAGGGTATAGAAGTTATTCATTTCGATGACTTTTTCCGGGCGGATGGGGTGCGCCATCGGGCTGGCATCTTCAGCGAATTGTAAACCACGCATCACACGCACATTATTGATACGGTTGACCGCACGTGAACCAAGATCCGAGCTAAATTCCTGATCACGAAAGACGGTCAACCCTTCTTTCAGGCTTAACTGAAACCAGTCACGACAGGTGACACGGTTGCCTGTCCAGTTGTGAAAATATTCATGGCCGATAACCCGTTCGATATCGAGATAATCTTTATCCGTTGCGGTATCGGTACGCGCCAGCACATATTTAGCGTTAAAGATATTCAGTCCCTTATTTTCCATGGCGCCCATATTAAAGAAGTCAACGGCCACGATCATGTAAATATCGAGATCATACTCCAGGCCAAAACGGCTCTCATCCCATTTCATGGCGTTCTTTAACGATGTCATTGCCCACGATGCGCGATCAAGATTGCCACGATCCACAAACAACGCTAACGCGACTTCGCGCCCGGAACGAGTGGTAAACGTATCGTGGAGCACATCGAAATCGCCCGCCACCAGCGCAAACAGATAGCACGGTTTCGGGAACGGATCCTGCCACTGAACCCAGTGACGTCCCCCCTCCAGTTCGCCCTGTGCAATGCGATTACCATTAGACAGTAAACAAGGATACTGGACTTTATCGGCAATGATTCTGGTCGTAAAACGCGCCAGCACATCCGGGCGGTCAGGATACCAAGTGATATGTCGGAACCCTTCTGCTTCACATTGAGTACATAGTGCATCACCAGACTGATACAGCCCCTCCAGCGCAGTATTGGCCGCCGGACTGATTTCATTGACGATAGTTAGCGTGAAATGTTCTGGTACGCCGCTGATGATCAACTGATTATCCTGTTGTGTATAGTGATCCCACGGTTGTCCATCTATCTGTAGGGAAATCAGTGTCAGATCTTCACCCTCCAGGCGTAAAGGCGCATCAGATGCGGTCGTATGGCGGCAAACCTGACTTTCAGCGGTGACTCTCGTTTTCGTTGCATCAAGTTCAAAGGTCAAATCGATATCGCTAATCAGATAATCGGGGGCACGGTAATCGTGACGGTATTTAGCCTGGCGCTGTGATGTCATAATGAACCTTTCTTTAATGTCCTGTGAAACTGCTGCCCAGTCTATTCCTGTTATCCCGATCACGCTATGCAAAATGTTTCTCTTTTCAATGCACAACAACAAAATTGCGACATATTAGCCAGATAAAAAGCACAAAATGTTTGCGATACTCTATAAATCTGATAGCGCATCACATGTTTAATATACTAAACTGGCTCCACCCACAGGCCATGAAAATATGATGGTTATGCTCCAGTAAGAGGAGGCTTTGAACGATCATGACACCTATGACTTCTTCTGTTTTACATTCGTTACTGGATACGGATGCTTATAAACTGCATATGCAACAGGCGGTCTTTCACCGCTATTATGAGGTACCGGTTGTCGCTGAATTTCGCTGCCGTAATGATGATCAGCTGGGAATCTATGCGGATATCATTCGTGATCAGGTCAATGCGATGCATGACCTGAGGTTACAGGACGATGAATATCACTGGTTATCTGGATTACCTTTCTTTTCCGCTGATTATCTCGACTGGCTGCGTAACTTCCGTTATGACCCACAGCAGGTGATTATCCGCAATGATCATGGCAAACTGAATATTCGCTTGTCCGGCCCGTGGCGCGAAATCATCCTTTGGGAGGTGCCACTGCTGGCGGTTATTAGCGAAGTGGTTCATCACGCTCGCTCCGTCGACGCCAGCGTCGATCTCGCACTGACCACGCTGGAGCATAAACTCACCCATTTTGCGCAGATGACTGAAGATCTTGATCTCAGCCACTTCCGTCTGATGGATTTTGGTACACGTCGCCGCTTCTCCCGTGACGTGCAGCAGGCTATCGTTGCCCGTTTACAACAGGTGTCCTGGTTTACAGGAACCAGCAACTACGATTTGGCGCGCCGTCTGCATCTGACTCCGATGGGCACCCAGGCACATGAGTGGTTTCAGGCGCATCAGCAAATCAGTCCCAGCCTTGCCAGCAGCCAGCGAGCAGCGCTGACAGCCTGGCTGGATGAATATCCGGATCAACTGGGTATCGCACTGACAGATTGTATTACCATGGATGCTTTCCTGCGTGACTTCGGCTATGACTTCGCCAGCCGTTACCAGGGGCTGCGCCACGATTCAGGCGATCCGCTGACATGGGGTGAAAAGGCCATTGCCCATTATCAGCAGCTGGGGATTAACCCGCTCAGTAAAACGCTGGTTTTTTCCGATAATCTTGATTTGCCAAAAGCGGTGAACTTGTATCGCCACTTTGCCACACGCATTCATCTCAGCTTTGGTATTGGCACTCATTTAACTTGCGATATCCCGCAAGTTAAACCACTTAATATTGTTATCAAACTGGTGGAATGCAATGGCAAACCGGTGGCAAAACTTTCTGACAGCCCAGGTAAAACCATCTGCCAGGACCCGGCATTTGTACACGCACTACGCCAGGCGTTCGCACTCCCTTCGGTAAAAAAGGCCAGTTAATCGACGCAAGGAGCCATTGCCGCTCCTTGCCGCTCATCGATTTTCAAATAACACCATTCCCGGTACAAAATCTGTTTGTCTGACGAAAGATGACAGGTAACATAGAGTACCCCACTACCGGGAAACACCTTTTTCTTCAATAACAATATAGAGAGACTATTATGAGTGTTGTGCCTGTCGCCGACGTACTCCAGGGCCGCATAGCCGTTGACAGTGAAGTCACCGTGCGCGGATGGGTACGTACCCGCCGAGATTCAAAAGCTGGCTTTTCCTTTCTCGCCGTTTATGACGGTTCCTGCTTTGATCCTGTACAGGCCGTGGTTAATCACTCTCTCGCTAATTATCAACAAGAGGTGTTGCGCCTGACCACCGGATGTTCGGTTATCGTGACCGGTAAAGTTGTTGCCTCCCAGGGACAGGGACAAAATTTTGAAATTCAGGCCAGCAACGTTGAAGTCACCGGCTGGGTAGAAGATCCTGATACCTACCCAATGGCCGCGAAACGTCACAGTATCGAATATTTGCGTGAAGTCGCTCACCTGAGACCACGCACCAATCTCATCGGCGCTGTTGCTCGTGTACGCCATACGCTGGCACAAGCGCTGCATCGTTTCTTTGATCAACAAGGTTTTTTCTGGGTTTCCACCCCGCTGATTACCGCTTCCGATACCGAAGGCGCCGGGGAGATGTTTCGGGTCTCGACATTGGATCTGGAAAATCTGCCACGCAATGATCAGGGCAAAGTCGATTTTGATAAAGATTTCTTTGGCAGAGAGTCATTTCTGACCGTATCCGGACAATTAAATGGCGAAACTTACGCCTGCGCGTTGTCTAAAGTTTACACTTTCGGCCCGACTTTCCGTGCTGAAAATTCGAATACCAGTCGTCACCTGGCCGAATTCTGGATGCTGGAGCCAGAAGTAGCGTTTGCTGATCTCAACGATATCGCAGGTCTGGCGGAAGCCATGCTGAAATATATCTTCAAGGTAGTGCTGACAGAACGTGCTGATGATATGAAATTCTTCGCAGAACGTGTTGATAAAAACGCTATTTCCCGTCTGGAGCAGTTTATTAATGCCGACTTCGCCCAGGTGGATTATACCGATGCGATCACGATTCTGGAAAACTGTGGTAAAGCGTTTGAAAACCCGGTGTACTGGGGCGTTGATCTCTCTTCTGAACATGAACGCTATCTGGCGGAAGAGCACTTTAAAGCACCGGTGGTGGTGAAAAATTATCCCAAAGATATCAAAGCGTTCTACATGCGCATGAATCAGGATGGTAAGACGGTTGCCGCGATGGATGTTCTGGCACCGGGGATCGGTGAAATCATCGGCGGTTCGCAACGCGAAGAACGTCTGGATGTTCTCGACGCACGTATGGCTGAGATGGGGCTTAATAAAGAAGATTACTGGTGGTATCGCGATCTGCGTCGCTATGGTACGGTGCCCCACTCCGGTTTCGGTCTCGGCTTTGAGCGCCTGATCGCCTATGTTACCGGGGTGCAAAACGTCCGTGATGTTATTCCATTCCCTCGCACACCACGCAATGCGGCATTTTAATGCTTTTTCTTTTACTATAGCAGGACGTTAGTCCTGCTTATTCATATTATTCAGATAAATATTCTGACTTTTATTCACTTTCACGCTTTCTATCGTAAACAGTTGGCAATGGGTTCATCTCCGGTTAACCTGATAAAACATTTTCTTCAGGAATCAAAACGGAACCTCATCATGTTTGAGAACATTACTGCTGCCCCAGCCGACCCGATACTGGGTCTGACCGATCTGTTTCGTGCCGATGATCGCCCTGGCAAAATTAACCTCGGAATTGGTGTCTATAAAGATGAAACCGGCAAAACGCCGATTCTGACCAGTGTTAAAAAAGCTGAGCAATACCTGCTGGAAAATGAAACGACCAAAAATTACCTCGGTATTGATGGCCTCGCAGAGTTTAATCACGCGATTCAGACCTTGCTGTTCGGTAAAGAGAGTGCCATTATTCACGATCAACGTGCCTGCACCGCACAGACGCCGGGGGGTACGGGTGCATTACGTGTCGCGGCCGATTTTCTGGCCCAAAATACCAGCGTAAAACGCGTCTGGATAAGCAACCCCAGTTGGCCGAACCACCGGGGGGTATTCAATGCGGCAGGGCTGGAGGTGTGTGAATATACTTATTACGATGCCACCAGCCATAGCCTCAATTTTGACGGTATGCTGGACAGCCTCAATGAGGCAAAAGCTGGTGATGTCGTGCTGTTCCACGGTTGCTGCCATAATCCAACAGGTATTGATCCCACCCAGGAGCAGTGGCAATACCTGGCGCAGTTGTCGCTTAAAAAGGGCTGGTTGCCGCTGTTCGATATTGCCTATCAGGGTTTTGCTCGCGGTCTGGAAGAAGACGCTGAAGGTCTGCGCATATTCGCTGCACTTCATCAGGAGATGCTGATTGCCAGCTCCTGCTCGAAAAACTTTGGTCTGTATAATGAACGCACCGGTGCCTGTACGTTGATCGCCGCCGATCAGCAAATCGCCCGTCGTGCTTTCAGTCAGATGAAACGGGTGATCCGCACCAACTACTCTAATCCTCCGGCACACGGTGCAGCTATCGTGGCAACTATTCTCGGTAACGATGCGCTGAATGCTATCTGGCAGCAGGAGCTGACCGATATGCGGCAGCGCATTCAGCGCATGCGCCTGCTGTTTGTCAACACCTTGCAGGAAAAGGGGGCTAATCGTGACTTTTCCTTTATTAGCCGACAAAACGGCATGTTCTCATTCAGTGGGCTGAATAAAGAACAGGTACTGCGTCTGCGTGAAGAGTTCGGCATCTACGTTGTCGCTTCCGGACGCATCAATGTCGCCGGAATGACGCCGGATAATATGTCATCGCTATGCGAAGCGATTGTTGCCGTACTATAAAATCCCGCTATGCAAAACACGAGCCGCGATTTCATCGCGGCCCGTGTTTGTTCATGGTGTCATTCCGTGATCAGTGATGGAAAATGGTGCTAACTGGCCATGTTATCCTGCAGGAAAGGGTTATGCAGACGTTCGTCACCCAGGGTTGACAGGGGCCCGTGGCCTGGAATAAAGGTGACATTATCGCCAAGCGGCAATAATTTATGCTTAATGGAGGCAATCAGCTGGTTATGATTACCGCGCGGAAAATCACTGCGCCCTACACCACCTTTAAAAATCACATCACCCGAAAACAGCATCCGGGAAGCCTGATCATAAAAAACAACATGTCCTGGTGTGTGCCCCGGGCAATGCCAGACCTGCAGTGAAATATTGCCGATCTTAATGACATCACCTTCATTGAGCCAGCGGTCGGGTTGCAATGGCTGGCAATCATCCAGACCAAACATCCGGCTTTGCACTGGTAACTCATCCAGCAAAAACTGATCTTCTTTTTGCGGGCCGATAACTGGCACACCATAATATTGCGATAATTCCGCTGCGGCACCCACATGATCAAGGTGACCGTGGGTGAGCAGGATCTGCATCAAATTCACATCAGCCTGTGAGACAACCTGTTTGATTCGTTCCGCGTCTCCGCCAGGATCGATCAGGGCAGCCAGCCGGGTTTGCTCACACCAGATTAAAGAGCAGTTTTGTGCGAATGCAGTCACCGGAATAAGATGGTATTTCATGGCGCTCCTTTACCAGTGCCTGACCGGCCCGGTATCAATATGAACAAAATGACTCTGTGGGTAATATCCGACGCCACCCGCCCGCATTGACAGCGCGGCTTTACGGATATCACTTAATGCAATCCCTTCGATATGAAAATCCATCGCCTGCCCACGGGTATGGTAGCTGTGTTTCGCAATACCACGACTTTTCGCCCGCCGTTGTGCATTGGTATCAAGGGAACGATAGCCAGAGATAAGCTGAACCGGCTTATGAGAACCCAGCATCGTCTGTAGCCGGTACAGCTGATCAAACAGCCTGGGGTCAATAGGTTTTATTTTATTCGCGCGATAATCACGGAAGAAATAGTTGAGTCTGGCGAGCTCTTCATGAATATAGCCCCGGCCATCAAAAAACTCCACCTTAAGCGACTCTCCGGTATTGAGATTATTCAGCCGCAGAATACGGGGGCGCGGGGTCGAAAGCGTGGCGAATGCGGATCGAGGCAGAATAGCAGCGGCACCCAGCACTACCCCACCTAATGTCAGTAATTTACGGCGATGAGCGTCAAATTTGTCCATAGTCATCAGCTTTATCAGTCAGTGAATCGGATTATCTGCATTATTGCTGGCGCACCCGAATGTGCCTTACCAGACAGGATTGCCAGCGTCAAAACAGCCTGAAGCTGGCCAATACACGCACTGTTAAAAAACAAAACCCATCTTATATAATATCGGGGCGACAAAATCCATTAAATGACCATGATTACCTGATTAATTTTTCAGCTTGCATTAAAATCTGTGCGTCTGATCGTGCCATCAGATCATAATTGTAAATATCTGTACGATATTGCAGATGGTCGTCGTCATCGACAAAAGCGGTTAAATAATAGAGATGTACCGGTATCGGCTGGCGAATAGTCACATAGCGGGTGTCACCCTGCTTGAGTACATCGGAAATACGGGTTTTATCCCAGCCGACATCCTGCAATAGCTGATTCGCCAGCTCAGACGCTTTATTCACGCGCACACATCCTGAACTTAACGCCCGTACCGATCGCTGGAATAAATTATGATTCGGTGTATCGTGCAGATAGATGGCTTCGGTGCCTGGCATATTAAACTTATAGCGTCCCAGCGAGTTACGCGCACCGGGTGCCTGCTGAAAGCGGAATGGCAAATTATTCTCAGTGATCGTCGACCAGTCCACCTGATGCGGGTTAACCGTCTCTTTACTCCCCCGGCCACGCATCATGGTATAGCCATGTTGTTCCAGATAGCCCGGATCATGGCGTACCTTCGGCAGAATATCTTTACGCGCCAGGGTGGGAGGGACGTTCCACGGCGGATTAATCACCACATTATTTAACACACTGTCCATAATCGGCGTTTTGCGATCCGGACGCCCCACAATCACACGAGATACCATCACCTGGCTACCATTCTGGTAATAAACCAGCGAAAAAGCCGGGATATTCACCATAATACGGGTGGATGAGTCATCCGGTATCAGGCGTAATCGCTGGATATTAAGCGCTAATATTGCCGCACGCTGAGCCGCAGGAAGATTCAGTTTATCACGGGTAGCTGCATCGATGACGCCATTCACGGCCAGCCCCTGCCATGCCTGAAAACGCTTAACAGCAGCAACAAGCTGATTATCATAAATCGCAGATGAGGTTATTTTACTTTTTTGCCCCTTTGCAGTTTCATCACTTCCTTCGGATATGGTTATTTCATCCCTGTTTTCCAGCATTCCCGTGCGCTGTAAAATTTCACGTAACGCGCCCGTCTCCTTGCTTTTCGCGCCAGGACGTAGTGGTACACGCTCGGTTAATCGTGGCCAGGGTTGTGAGTCTGCCACCAGTGATAATAGCGCCTGACGCATGGTTTCATACTGTGGATGTTGTGGTTTCAGCCGGGCAATAAAGGGGTGCAGTTCATTTTTATCCAGTGCCAGTAGCCAGTGATTCATCACCGATAAAGGCGGGGTTATCATGGTATAAGGACGGGTGCCGTATAACCAGCGCTGTCCCTGTACCGGCAGCGTGCTGATAAAATGCAAATACCCTAACATGGCATCAGAGAGCACGATATCACGCGCCATACCGTTTACGGCGGGGTCGGTCAGCAAACTTATCCAGGTGGTAAACTGGGGCTGAAAACCGGCAATCGCCACCTCTGCCAGTTGCTGCTGGAACTCCTGAACAGCCTGATGATCCTGCCAGACTGGTTTCATTTCCCGTGCGGCATATAATGATACCAGTGGATTCATAAAAACCGGCTGATATCCCGCTGGCAGTAACGCCGTGATATCCGCCCGGCTTTGTCGGACTCTCTCAACGGCCAGAGGCTGTTCGCCACTCATTTTCGCTATCGTCGCAGACTGAATGCTGCTTTGCTTCAGAGCAGAAGCCACCTCCGGCATCGTATCGTAACGCGCCGTTAATACGACCGTCGACTCTTCTGCCTGAACATGACACAACGGATAAAACGCGATAATCAGGCTAAAACTGAGTACACCCCACCAGCAACCATATCCTGTTTTTAACCCCATCCCATACTCGCTATTGACAACATTGCCACTTTGCAAAAATGAACGCATTTATCGTATAGAAACACATCATTATTATCGATGTATGAATCTTCCCTGAATCATTCAATCTGTCAAGGCATCATGATAATTGAGCGCTCTCTGCCGTTTCTGAATCCTTGACCGTAAATCCACGTAATCCAACAACATGAACATGTTCATGATGATTGAAAACTTTACGTACCAGTTTGTAGGTTGTGCCTTTTTCCGGACTGATGTTTTCTGGTGCCGCAATAATGAGCTGCATCTCCAGACGCTCGCATAACTCAAAGAGCGTGGCGATCGAGCGGGCATCGAGACGTGCCGCTTCATCAAGGAACAGTAAGCGGCACGGTGAGAGATCTTTACCACGCAGACGGCGTGACTCATCTTCCCAGCTTTGTACCACCATCACCAGAATCGACATCCCGGTACCGATAGCTTCCCCCGTTGACAGCGCACCCGACTCAGCACGCAACCAGCCATCCGATCCACGATTGACTTCAACTTCCATTTCCAGATAGTTACGATAATCCAGTAACTCTTCACCGACAGTTTGTGGCGTCCGTTGTCCGATATCAATCTGGGGATTCAGACGCTGATATAATTTCGCCAGTGCTTCAGAAAAAGTCAAACGATTGCTGTTAAACAGATCCTGGTGCTGCTCATGCTGTTCAGATAATACACTCAAGAGCGTCGAATGGCTTTCGCGCACATTCACATTCAGCCGGACACTGTTGACCTGACCAAAGGAGACATTTTGCAGCCCCTGATTGAGTATCCGAATACGATTCTGCTCGCGCTGAATGGTTTTGCGGATAATATTAGCGACACTACGCGAACTGATCGCCAGTTTTTGCTCACGATTGGTTAATTCTTCCGTCAGACGATTGAGTTCGATCTCCATTTGTTCTATCGCTTCAACGGGATCATCGGTACGGATAATGTCCTGACGGATACGCTCACGTAAATGCTGATAAACCGCGACAAAGAACTGAATTTTACGTTCAGGACGCTTCGGATCTTCCGAAACACGCAGCACATCACGCAGATGCTCGTTATCCGCCACCGCCAGACGTAATGCCCCCAGTGCTTTATCCGACATCGAACGTAGTTCATCCGCAGAGAGATAAGCCAGCTCACGACGATGTAAACGACGCTCGACGCCATTATCTTTTACCAGTCGCATGACGGCACACCAGCCCGCTTTGGCACACACCACCTGGTTGCGCATTTCGCTGTAATCGCGTTCCAGCTTGCGTAATTTGCGTAGCAAATTCTCGCTTTCGGTTTCACAGAGTGTTAGCGCTTTCTCTAACTGATTACGCCGTGTCCGGTTATGACTGAGCTGAGCATGAAGTTCATCACGACGCAAGCAAGCACGCTCTTGTGCCCCTTCATCAGCACGGACACCCATCGCCTGCAACTCCTGATGCAAGTCGTCGAGCAACTCTTTTTTGGTCTCCCAGGCGCTTTTTAATGATACCAGCAACTGATTATACTGATTCAGTTGCGCGGTGTGATGACGCAATATTTCACGACTCTGGCTACGCTCACTTTCTGCCTGTTCGAGGCGCTGACGCAGTTTCTCATTCAGATCACTGCTGTCGCTCAACATCTCTGCAGAATCGGAGTAGCTGAAATGGGCACGACGCTGCACCACTTCGCTCAGTGTAAAAACCTGCTGGTGCGCATCACTCTGCCGCTGTTGCGCCAGGGCATAATCTTTGGTCAGCTGTTCATATTGCTGCGGGTCGCTTTGCAATACTCCTGCTATCGGCTCCAGTTGCGCCAGCTGCTGACCATGTTGCTGAATAAAGCGTGCCGCCTCTTCGGCTTCATCCAGATGCTGCTGGATCTCGTCAACACGATCAACCAGGGTATCATCTGCCAGCAAATTAAGCTGAGGCAACAGCCGGTTGAGCATGGCAATGCCTTCCTGTGCCTGCTGATACTGTGTCCGATTATGCTGGTTATCGTTTTCATGATTATTGAGCGTGCGTTCCAGCTCACTACGCTGGTTGTTCAGATGACGCATTCTCTCTTCCGGATCATCTTCAAAAGCCACCGCCAGATGGCTGCCAATAAACTGGCTGAAAGCCTGATGCTGGCGCTGCGTTTTCTGGACATCAAAAGACAGTACCGCAAAACGCGCGGATAATGCTTCACGTTCGCTGTGGAGATGTTCAATCCGGCTTTCACGCGCCGCACGACCAAACAGCGGTAGTACCGGAAAACGTGAATAGCGCCACTGACGATCAGCGACCTTGACGACGACCGCTTTTTCCAGTTCATCGACACTAAAGACGCTGTCATCAAAGGATTGTGGATCGCCTTCAATCAAATAAAGATCTTCCGGACACTCTTCCAGTCCGGCAAGTTGCTCAGCAATTTGTGACAGATCAGGCACCACAATCGCATGGCGTGATGGCCCGTACAAGGCCGAGAAATAAGGCGCGTCATCAAGGCTGACATCATCATAGATCTCCGATAACAGGACACCGCCAAAACGTTCGGCCAGTGCATTAAGACGGGGATCTTCGGAGCCGCCAGGCTGGCTCAGACGTTCAATCTCTTCATCGATCGCCCGTCTGCGTGCAGCCACTTCGTCACGTTCCACGATAGCCTCACGCTCACGCTCCAGCAATTGCTGCAGGTATTCCGTCACCTGTTGACTGGAGGAAAAATGTTCTCCGCTCTGTTCAGATAACTGATTAAGGCTATTCTGCGCCGCCAGCCAGACAGGGGCATGCTGGCGTAAGGTTTGAATTTGTGACTGCAGCTGCTCTATTTGCTGGCGCAGAGTCAGACGTTGTTCACTGGCAGAAGCAACCGTGTCAGATAACGCCGCGACACTCGCTTCCAGTACCTGATGCTGTGTCGGTAGTTCTTCTATGGCGTAATGCTTTCCCTGATGCTTACAGAACGCCTGCCACTGATGTTCAGCATCCTGTTGTTGACGCAAACGCTGCTCCAGTTCATCAAGGCGACGACGCAGTCCGGGAACCTGCTCTGCCAGATAACGCTGATTAACACTATCGCGTAACAGGGCGCGCGCAATATCCCACGCCTCATCGCGTGCCAGTGGGCCATTGATCGCCGTCACCAGCTGGTAGGCTTGTTCAAACTGACTGTGTGCCGTTTGCGCAACGCTGATTTTTTGTTCCAGCGACAACATTTTTTCCGTCGCTTGCTGCTCTTTAAGCTGGAATGTTTCCAGCCATTGAGTGGCATTTTCCGGCGTTAAATCCACCAGCTGACACAATGCCTTCGCCCGCTCCAGCGCCTGCAACGCCTGCTGGTACTGAAGAGTACGTGTCTGCTGCACATCCAGTGCCTGCTGATAATTAGCCAGCTGGTTTTTCAGCTCATCGACTTCCTGTTCTGCCGCTTCCACCCGTGCTTCATTTTGCTGTTGTGAATCGATGGCTTCAGCGACAACTTCATTCTGTTCTTCAAGACGCCCGGCCAGTTCATCAAGATCCTCTTCATAGCGGGCGATTTTTTCCTGCTGTCGTAGTGCAGTTTGTACCAGGTTCAGATGATCACTGGCTGCCTGATAATCGGCTTCCAGATCACGTTCTGCCCCATTACGTTCCTCCAGTTCACGCGCCATATCGACATGGCGGATCTGTTCTGTGGCCAGTGCGACCCGGGAAGTGAAAAGATCATGGCGATAGGCCAGTGCTTCATCCAGATGAATACGGCGTTCATTGGCATGGCGCATATAGTCTGCTGCCACATAGTTTGTCGCTTCGCTGATCAGATGTTTAAACAGATCGCGATCCGACTGGGTGACACGGATGGCTTCGAGGGTCATGCGATTTTCGCGTAACGCCGCTTCCATGTCCTGAAACGCTTTGCGTACTCCACTGTTTTCCGGCAGAAGATAATCGCGCAGTGATCGGGTGATGGTACTGGAGATCCCGCCATACAATGAGGCTTCGATCAGACGATAATATTTGCTGCGATCAGCGGCGGTACGCAGACGACGGGCCACCACGCCCAGATCAAACATCAGCGCATGATAATCAGTGATCGAGTTAAATGTCCGGAACTGCACGCCTTCGGTTAATTCGAGCTTCTCTTTTAGTTCGTTCAGGCTCAGCACCCGCGCCTGGTGTTCGTTCAGCGTCTCCGTCAGTAGCTGGACAGACTGTGTGTTCATTGCCAGTCCCTGGATAGCAAAGGGTTTGATATCAACTTTGCGATCACGACCAGCTATCTGCTGTAAACGTACACCGACAATGATCCGCTGATGGTATGAGTTGATCACATCCAGCACTGAATAACAGACGCCAGCACGTAACTTACCATGCAGCCCCTTATCCCGCGAACCACTGGTGGCACCCGCTTCGGTGGTATTGCGAAAATGCAGCAGCGTCAGATCGGGGATCAGTGCGGTAATAAAAGCGGCCATGGTGGTGGACTTTCCTGCACCATTACCGCCAGAGAGCGTGGTCACTAACTCATCCAGATCAAAGGTACGAGCAAAAAAACCATTCCAGTTAACCAGGGTAAGCGAGCGAAATTTGCCGCGTTCTGTCATGACTCTTCTTCTCCACTATCCGCCTGATTTTCTTTATTTTCATCGTTGAGTTGTAAATGATTTTCCAGCGCTATCGCTTCTCCATCACGGATCATTCGCAACTGCGCTTCGCGTGGATCATCGCCGCTACGGACATCGGCACCGAAACGGAAAACAGATTCAGTGATCCGAAATTTGCCACTGTCATTACCGACAAACCACACCATACCGAGACGCCGCAGACGGTGCAGTGACGCGCGGAGTTTTTCCTGCAACTTCTGGCGATCGAAATCCGATCCTGTCGAACGATTGTTCACCAGCTTGAGCAATTTCGCTTCATCCGCCAGCGTCAGTAGCTCATCGTAGAGTTCCTGCTGGCTAAAGATCCCCTCATTAGCCAGTCGTTCCGGGCTAAGGTAGAGATAGCAGAGAATTTTTCCCACCATCATATCCAGTTCGGAGAGGACTGAGCGTGGAATTAATGTCGTGGAACGTGGGCGCAAATAAAAAAAGCCTTCCGGCGCACGGATGAGTTCTACATTATAACGGGCGTAAAAGAACTCCAGACTATCCTGAAAATCCATCAAAAAAGCGTGATTATCCAGTTCGTCCAGCGCGATATGGCGACCTGCCCGCAGGGCGCTATCCAGTGCCGGAAATAATGGACTGGTTAATGCCTGTGCCAGCTTGACTGGCATAATTTGTTCAATATTTGTCAATGACATGCGCCTGTACCCTGGCTCCGTAATCATTAATTGGCTGCCATTTGGCTGGTAACCCACTAAAATCGGCTTGCGCCACACCCAGAGTGACGGCCTGGTCGACAACAATTCGCGCAACATCGAACTGGTGTGCACGAGGATACTGTGCCAGATATTCACGCATTATCAGGGCCAGATCCAGTGGGATATTTTTCTCTCTATAGACCACAAGCTGGGCTTCAATCAGTGCCGCAAGCTGGTCGCGTAGCTGATTAAACTCTTCATATTCCAGCGCCGCTGGCAGTTCTCCGGTGACCTCTGCGTCACATAATGTCATCTCTTCATCGCGCATATCCAGCAAGCGATCAGCACTGGCGTAAGTCAACGCCCAGGGCGTATCCAGATAGCGCTGAATCGACTGGCGCAGACGCTGGGCAAATACCCGGTTTTTATCCATATCAATCGCGGTACGGATGAATTTGTGGACGTGGCGATCATAGCCAATCCACAAGTCAATCGTCTGCTGGCCCCAGCTGACGATGCGATCAAGCTTGTTTTGTAATTCAAAAACCAGACGATCAATAAAATGCAGGTCACGGCGTGCCATGGTGGCATCCTGAATTCTCAACAGACTGGCCTGTAGTTTGTCACCTGCGGCATCCAGCGTATCCTGCAATTCACGCAGGGTGACGGAGGTCTCGGACAATAATAACTCACAGCTTGAGATAGCGGCGCGCCAGTCTTTATTCAGTAACTGGGCAATATCCTCTTTTACCTGTTGCTGCTGTTCATCCATGATGCGCTGTGTCAGATCAATACTGTCAAAAATCTCAGCCACTGAGTATTTCAGAGGCGCGAAAACATGACGGTGCCAGTGAATGTCATCACCGTCCTCTTCCGCAGAATCGGCAGCGCTTTTGAGTTCTCCGGCCACGATAGAGAGCTGCATCGAGAGCCGTAGGGTAGAAAATTCACGCTGGCGAATATAATAATCGCTAATACCAATCGCTAACGGCGTCAGGCGATAGATAGCATTGCCTTCCGCGCTTTCACTGGTAAAGCGGTTAAGCAAACGCTGACGCACCATATCGTTAATCGCATTATTAGCACGCTGACTGATCGTTTCGCTGGTTTGTTCAAATCCATCACTGACGTGACGAAATGCATCCACCAGCTCTCCTTCGGTCATTTCGCCAGCCAGACGCTCACTATTGAGCGTCGCAATGGCGAGTAAAAAAGAGAGCCTGTCCACCGGGAGCACGAGCGAAAACGCATTTTTCCGGGTCCAGGCGACCAGCTCAGGGACGGTCTGAGAAAGTTCACTCATATTTTATTTTTGCCTCTGCGGCTTACGCGCGGTGACATGGATATAACGGCCGAGGCTGATATATGGCTCCTGACGGCAATAGCGTGTTTCCAGTTCCAGCAGTGCATTAAAATTATCATGCTGTTGATATTTTTCCCGCAGATAATCATGAAATACCCGTACACCGATTTTGCCGGTAATTTGCCAGCCCGCCTCTTCCAGCCAGCGATAGACTTGTTGAGGCTGACGCGGGAAGTCGGGCGATAACGTCCGCTTTTTCCTTTTCGGCATACCGCGTTGCACATAATCGAAGTTTCCGGCGATGATGTTGTGCATCAGCAATCCGTTAGCATTGTAGAACATTAATGACAACTCCCCACCGGGCCGTAATACCGACCACAGCGCCTGTAACATGGCCTGAGGCTCCACCACCCACTCCAGCACAGCATGGGATAATATCAAATCAACCGGGCAGGCTAAATGCTGCACCACCTCCTGCGCCGGGCAGTGTACAAAATCGATCTGGTCCGCCACCCCTTTATCGACGGCTGCCTGTCGGGCGCGGGTTATCATTTCAGCAGAAATATCGCATAACGTCACATGATGCCCCATTTCAGCCACTCTGATCGCCATTTGTCCTTCACCACCGCCCGCATCAAGAATGTTCAGAGGCCTGACCGGGTTCAGTAACGGTTGTAGATCCTGCCAGAGGATCGCCTGACGCAGTGCACCCTTGGTGGTGCCATAAATATTGCGTGAAAATTTTTCCGCGATGTCATCAAAATTACGATCCTGCACCGACCACTCCTCTGCCAATAGCAAGCGGCTATTTTGTCATACCCACGCTGAGAATGAAGCAATCCGTTATAAAATATGAAGATAACGCGGTTTATCTGGTTAAAAAAGAAGCTCAGGGATAAGCCATCAGCTGAGCCAGGGTAAAAGTGATTTTGCCGCCAGCTGAAAACGCGCACGATCAAATTGCCGACGATTCACCAGTTTATCCACTTCATCCCATAACAAATAAAGCCAGCGCCGCCACAGGAAGGATTCGGCTACCGGTGCCCGACGGAGATAGTGCCATAATAGCTGTTCTTCCTGTCCGCCATCAGATAAGCGAAATAATTCATATTCTCGCGGTGCCCACAGCATCATACCCGCTCCGACAATCGCCAGTAACTGGTCGCTGCGCGTCTCTTTCAGCATGCTACGTAACGTAAAATTGCCGTGTACCAACACACAGTTATCATTAAATCCATGAAACAGATCCGGCAGACATTCACGGGAACGGAATAACAGCTGCTTATCCTGCATCGTCAAACCGCTGGGCTGACATAAATTAAGGGTACTCCACAGCATTTCGACGTGTTGACCGTACCACTTTGGCCAGACATTCTCCTGAGCACTGTCGATCATACCGACACAACCGCCGCTGCCATGCCGATGCCAGGCCAGAAGCGCCTCAACAATCTGCTCCTGCAACTGTTCCCGGCGTTGTGGCGTGCGAGCCGGGACTTCTGCAGAGACGCCCCGTAACCGCTCAATTAATACAACATCGGGAGCCGGGTGATCTTCATGTGTCAACACACCGTAGACTATCGGCATACGCACGCTGCCACTCTGGGTCAGCATCGAAATTTTCCACGCTAGCTGATGAGCAACGCCAGGGGTGGTAAAACTTTTAGCCAGTAACGGTAATGGATTACCCTGCACATCGTATAATGACCACAGGGTCGATGAAGGGTTTTCGCTGACACACTCCATGCGGCTGAGTTTTTCCCCCAGTAAATGGCTGAGTTCTCTGCGCAACTGTTCCATCATAGATTATCCCGGTAACGACTTCTGATTTTATTATAATGCGTATCCAAAACCGGAATGTCATTGGGTAAGCGCAAAAACATGCGGGGAAAACGGGGAATAAAGATCAGCTCAATCCCCGTTTATCATCAAGGACAGGCGTTTAACGCAGTCGTTCACGCACAGCGGCCAAATCTTCTGGTGTATCAACCCCAATACCCGGTGTTTGGGCGGCTATCGCCACATGAATTTTTTCGCCGTACCATAATACCCGCAACTGTTCCAGCATTTCGATCTGCTCCAGCGGGCTCGGTGCCCAGTTAACATAGCGGCGGATAAAACCAGCGCGATAAGCATAGATTCCGATATGACGTAACAGTGAGTCGCCAATGACCTCATGAGATTGCGCAAAGCGGTCACGATCCCACGGGATCGTCGCGCGGGAAAAGTAGAGCGCATAACCCTGAGCATCGGTGACCACTTTCACCGCGTTCGGATTAAAGGCTTCCTGCGCATCATCGACCGGTACGACCAGGGTCGCCATACCACAGAGGTTATCAGCCAGATTTTTTGCCACCTGGCGAACAATGACCGGCGGGATCATCGGCTCATCCCCCTGAATATTGACGATAATCGCGTCATCGTTGAAAGCACATTTTTCGACCACTTCCGCCAGACGTTCGGTACCGGACTGGTGATCGCTTCGCGTCATGCAGACTTCCCCCCCCGCGGCTTCCGTAACACGCGCCACCTCAGGATGATCCGTGGCGATAATAATGCGTTCAGCGCCAGATTCACGTGCCCGTTCCAGCACATGCACAATCATTGGTTTTCCATTGATATCCTGTAACGGTTTACCCGGTAAACGTGTAGAGGCAAAACGCGCGGGAATAATAACTACGAAACTCATGAGGGACTCTCTTCAGTCGTTAATGCCCTGGCTTCTGTTTCCAGCAATACCGGAATGCCGTCTCGCACGGGAAAAACCAGATGATCAATTTTACATACCAGCTCTTGCTTCTTCTGGTCGTAACAGAGCTTACCATTACAAACAGGACAGGCAATAATTTCCAGTAAACGGTGATCCATGATTCCTCCTGATGGATCTAATAAATTCCAGCGCAGCATATCACAGGATGACCCATTGCGGGATCTGACTCCCCCGTTATGCCAGTGGCACAGACAAACTACTGGGGTATTAACCGCAACAGGTCAGTGAGTAGCGGCCGGGCGTGCTGTTCGGCGATAGTGGCATCAACCGGTAAATACCACCAGTTTGCTTTAGCAAAGGGGCGACATTTTACGGCGTCCTTCTCGGTCATCAACAATGTTTGTTGCTCCGTCGCAAAAGTGGCAACGCTTGCGGGTGTGAATATCTGGTGATCGGCGAGGGCAATGGTTTTGACCGGCTGGACGCCACAACTTTCTAGCGTAGCAAAAAAGCGGGGGGGATAGCCGATACCCGCCATCGCCACCAGATTATCAAATGACGAAACCTGACGCCGTTCCCCGGTCAGCAGATTGACCGCCAGCGCTGGCTGGAGCTGCATCGGGATCTCGCCCTTCTGAGCCACACCACCATTAACAATGATCGCATCGACACAGCGTAAACGTGAAGCACGTTCACGCATCGGCCCGGCTGGCAACCACCAGCCATTGCCAAAACGGCGTTCGCCATCAATAACGACAATTTCTTTATCGCGCGCCAGTGAGTAGTGTTGTAACCCATCATCTGTCACGATGATCTGTAAATCATGGGCCGCAAGCAACGCCTGTATCGCTTCACGACGTACTGGCGATACAGCAACCGGCGCACCGGTACGCTGAAAAATCAGTACCGGTTCGTCTCCTGCCTCAGTGGTCGTCGTATGCTCATTAAGCAATAATGGGTAGTGTGTCGCTTTGCCACCATAACCACGCGATACGACACCGACCCGAATACCGCGCTGCTGAAGTTGTTCCACCAGCCAGATAACAACCGGCGTCTTACCATTACCTCCTGCCGTGAGGTTGCCCACCACTACAACCGGCACCGGTGCCCGCCAGACTTTCCTTAGCCCCAGATGATAGCTGAGGCGGACGATACCGCTCACCAGACCATAGAGTAAAGACAGCGGTAAAAGCAGACGCCATATCGGCGATTCACCCGACCAGATACGCGCAATCATTGGCCAAATTGTAATTTATGTAATTGTGCATACACACCCCGCAAAGCCAGCAGTTGAGCATGATTGCCTCGCTCAACAATGCGCCCCTCTTCCACCACCACAATTTCATCGGCTTGTTCGATGGTTGACAGCCGATGTGCAATCACCAGCGATGTCCGGTTTTTCTGTAGTTCATCCAGTGCAGCCTGAATAGCACGCTCAGATTCCGTATCCAGTGCCGACGTTGCTTCATCGAGGATCAGGATGGGGCTGTTACGTAGCAATGCCCGTGCGATAGCGATACGCTGGCGCTGACCACCTGAAAGCAGCACTCCATTTTCTCCGATAACCGTATCGAGGCCATGTTCCATTTTATTAATAAAATCCATGGCATAAGCCATATGTGCTGCTTTTTCAATTTGCTCACGACTATATTCTTCCGTGCGCGCATAAGCGATATTATTGGCGATGGTGTCGTTAAACAGATGTACATTTTGCGACACCAGCGCCACCTGATTACGTAAAGACGACAATGTATACTCACGCAGATCATGGCCATCTAAGGTTATTTGCCCTTCATTAATATCATAAAAGCGCGTAATCAAGCTGGCGATAGTCGATTTACCCGACCCGGAGCGCCCCACAAGTGCAATGGTTTTGCCCTCCTCAATATTCAGATTGATATTGTGCAATGCGGGTATTTCACGTCCCGGATAGGTAAACGTGACATTGTGAAAGGCCAGCTGTCCTTTCGCCCGGGTTATCACCCGTTGACCTTCGTCTTTTTCCTGTTCCGAGTCGAGAATAGCAAACAATGTCTGGCAAGCAGCCATTCCGCGCTGGAACTGAGCGTTAACATTGGTCAGTGATTTTAGTGGGCGCATTAATGCAATCATGGAGGAAAAGACAACGGTGATAGTCCCCGCCGTTAATTTATCCATCACACTCGGAAAACTCGCCGCATAGAGAACAAAGGCTAATGCCAGAGAAGCGATAAGCTGAATCACTGGATCGGAAATAGAGGATGCTGATACCATTTTCATCCCCTGCAAACGCATTTTGTTACTGACTTTATCAAAACGTTTAGCTTCAACCGATTGTCCGCCAAACATCAGGACTTCTTTATGCCCTTTCAGCATCTGTTCAGCACTGGTCGCCACCTGTCCCATCGCATTCTGCATATTTTTACTGATAAGACGGAAACGTTTTGAAACCATCCGGATAGTGATCGACACTATCGGTGCCAGCACAATCAGGATTAACGAGAGCTGCCAGCTATAGTAAAACATCATCGCGAACAGGCCGATAATCGACGCGCCTTCGCGCACCACGGTGATCAGGGCACCGGAAGAGGAGGAGGCAACCTGTTCAGAATCATAGGTAATACGTGACAGTAAAGTCCCTGTCGACTGTTTATCAAAGAACGATACGGGCATACCCATCATATGATTAAACAGGCGGCGGCGCATGGTCATGACCACTTTGCCAGAAACCCAGGAGATACAGTAACTGGATATATAGCTGGTGATACCACGCAGTATCATCAACCCTATCACGATCAGTGGCATCCACAGCAATACCGAGCGATCTGTTTTACCAAAACCTTCGTCCAGCAACGGTTTAAGAAGCGATATCATGAAGGCATCACTAGCCGCATTAAACACTAACGCGACTGCTGCTACGATCAGTCCGGCTTTAAACGGTGCAATGAGCGGCAAGAGTCGATGAAAGGTTTTCAACGTAGAGAGATCTTTATCGTTGTGCATTCAATAAACCAGATTATGTTGAAATAGCCGCATATTCTACCTGTTATCCGTAATCTCGCCAAACCACTGATGATACCAGCGTGGCTGCATTTGTGTTCGAAAGCTCTGGATATGCCAGCCTGCAGAAGAAAATATGACCGTCATTTGGCCCTGATGCGGGGTATCGAGCCACTGATACCCTTGTTGCCGATAGCGTTGTACCACTTTAGCTGACGGCATATGCCACGCATTATAGCGAGAAAGTGAAGCCAGTGCTGCCTTTCCCTGTATGCGGCGCAATAATGCGAGCGAAGAGGAGGTATTGCTACCGTGGTGAGGCACCTGAATCAGGGTGGCTGTTACAGGCGCGTTGTCATCAGCGGATATCAGTTTTTCCGCAGGCATCTCAATATCCCCGGTCAACAGGATGCTGTTCTTACCATCATCAATACGCACAACGCAGGAGCGATCATTCGCGCTCACCTTGATTCCCGGCCATGGCCAGAGTGCGCGAAAAGTTAAGCCACGCCACTGCCAGCTTTCACCTTTTTGACAACGGAGATGCCCCGCCCAATTCAGTGAGCTACGAACCCATATGGCAGGCCAGATTTGTTTCAGTGAATCTAATCCCCCCCGGTGGTCAAGGTGTTCATGGCTTAAAATAATGCCTTCCGGATGTAAATGATGCCAGCGCAACCATGGAGCAATAATCTGTTGACCACTATCGCCCCCCGGCCAGGCTGTCCCGGTATCATAGAGAATAGCCGCTCCCTGGCGTTCAATAACCAGCGCCAGCCCTTGCCCGACATCCAGCATCGATACCCGCCATTCATCCCCGGTCGCATTACGCCAGAACGGCCTGCTCGCCAGGATCGTACAACTCAGACAGAGAGCCGGAAAAGTGCGCCAGCCCTGAAAACGCCAGGCCAGCATCATTAGCCAGGGCAGAATACTGACCATTAACCATCGATTATCCAGCGTTAACCAGCCCGGCGGGAGATAACGTAAAAAAGCGAATAATATTGCCAGGAGCCGATCTGCCAGCCACCATAGCGCCATTTCCACTATCACCGGGCCGCAAAGGTGTAACAGCATAGCTGCAAGAATCAGCGGCACAATAACAAACGTCACTAATGGTACAGCGACGAGATTGGCTAACCATGACGTTAAGCTTATGCCATGAAAAAGAAAAATCTGTAAGGGCAATAACAGAATGAGCAAACCAAACTGTAGATGGGCTAACGCTATCGTCTGCCGCAATAGCCATGAACGGCAACTCAGAGCAACAGGCGCCAGTTGATACCAGAAAATCAATGTCGCGACAGCAAACAGCGATAACCATAAACTGTCAGATAATATCGCCAGTGGATCGACAAAAAGAATAGCCGCGAAACAACATGCAAATATTTGCCAGGATGACCAGTTTTTGCCGGATAAACGCAGCGCTACACCGACGGTTAACGCAACACAGGTGCGTAACGCAGGTGGCTGCATACCTGTTAACCAGGCATAGAATATCGCGCCTGCCAGTCCTGTCAGCAGCGGTAGCCGCCAGCCAATCCAGCGACAAGGGAAGAAAAATTGCACGCCACGCACCACTAAGCCACCCAGCAATGCGCCGAGTGCGATATGTAGTCCGGATATTGCCATCAGATGGGAAGTTCCTGTGTGCTGCATCAGCCTGGTGATTTCTCCAGGCACCACCAGCCGTTCTCCCATACCGAGTCCCAGGATGACCGGTTGCCAGTCAAATTGTTTTAACACATCGGTTAACGATGTCAGATAGCGTGCCCGCCAGCTACATTGTAAATTCCTCCCTTTTGCCGAGGTAAAGTATCCGGTTAATACACGATGCTGAGCCAGTGCGTAGCGCTGACTGTCAAAACCGCCTTCATTAAGTTGACTATGTACGGGCCGCAATCGGGCGGTCATTTCCCAGCGTTGCCCGGCGCAAGGAGGCTCAGGCAACGGACGGCCATAAAATGTGACACCAGCTGGCGGAAATAATCTTTTTCCATTCAGGCGGACGATATTGCCCTGATGCGTTTTCTCACCATCGGTGGCCGTCAACACCACTTCTAACTGTCGGTTGCTACCGGATAATGCTTTGACTGGCCATAATGCTTGCTGCGCATGCAGTATTCCCCAGGCGAAAAACAGCATCACCAGCGCCAGATAACGGGCAGACCATCTCCGGTAACAAGACAAGAGTACAGCACCGCCGATAATAACCTGAATAATGATCAGTTCTGGCAGTTCAGGTAATACCAGCAACGGTAACATTCCACTTATCACACATCCGGCAAGCTGTGGTAAACGCATCTCTTCCTCCTTGTTTAGCAGGCACTATCACGCTAAGCCGGGCGATTGTCAGCTATCGTTTAATCGATCCTGAATGCCATTTCCGGAGATCTTTTTCGCTTGCAGCAAAAAAGAGAATTTTTTGTGAGCCAGGATGAAAATAGCAGGCGAAAGCGTTCTGAAGAGAAGGATGTCAGCAGTGCTATATCAGAACAAAATCAGTGGGCAATCACATAATATTCTTACACTTTAAGATCAGCAATAAAACAATAATATAACATTTTATCAAAATATGAGGCATGTATTATCAGATAACAATCATGCCTTATATTTATCTTATCGATCACATATTATTACTTTTATGCGATATAGATAATTAATTAGAAACGATATTCTAACCCAGCCGTAACAGTATAATTTTTATTTAATATACCCGCTACATCCCCGCCATAGTAGGCAGAACTCTGACTGTCGCGATCAATCATTTCAGTCCCACCCTTAGCTTCTTCATATTTACTGTAAGTCATTTCAGCAAATACCTTAGCGTTTGGTGTGATATAATATCCAGCATCAATCGACGTACCGTAATAACGCAAATTATTGGCTTTTTCACGGAAGGTCAATTCACGCAGGTAGTGCTCATCATTGTCATGTGCCTGAGCCCAGTCACTGTACTTAAACATGGCATTAAATTCAAAATCATTGATACGATAACGACCCACCAGACCGATGTATGGCATGGAGAAACGCTGGCTATAAGCACCGACACGTTCACCGGACGGAAAATGGCCGGTCATGTATTCAACGTGTTTATCATGTTGTATAATCACTCTTTTTAACCGGTGCGCCAGATGGCTAAAATTGATGTAACATGCCCGTTTTGTCAACAAACTGAACCCGTTAAAAAGCATGGTCTGGGCAAAGCTGGATTTCAGCGCTATCGCTGTCAGTCATGCTGCCGTACTTTCCAGGTCGATTACGCTTACCGTGCCTGCCAGCCCGGCATGAAAGAACAAATTGTTGACCTTGCCATGAATAATGCCGGTATCCGCGATACCGCAAGGACTCTGCATATCAGCATTAATGCCGTTGTCCGCACTTTAAAAACTCGCCCCACGATGTGTAACCACGTTTCCGCTGGATAATCAGCAAATCCAGCTTATCTGTGAAGTGGATGAGATGTGGTCTTTTGTCGGCAGTAAAAAGCAGCAACGCTGGCTGTGGTATGCATGGGAGCCTCGCCTCAAACGAATTATTGCTCATACTTTTGGACGCAGAAGCAAAAAGACACTGCGCAGGTTACTGAAATTATTGTCAGGTTTTAATGTTGCCTTCTGGTGTACCGATAACTTCAGTGCTTATGATCTGCTGCCGGATGAAAAACATATCAGGGGTAAGCTTTATACACAGCGGATTGAACGGGAAAACCTGAATTTGCGTAACCGATTAAAGCGACTGAATCGTAAGACTCTGGGGTACTCAAAATCTTTTGAAATGCATGACAGGATCATTGGTACTTTTATTGAGCGCGAATATTATGTTTGAGACGAAATAAACACATTGAATACATCACCCAGCCAGTTAATATACTGGCTGGTTTTATTCCCTGGTAAGCATTTTTATATCATCAAAATGTAATTATCACTGTAGTATAGAGCTACTCGCCATTAATATTTGCCCGGTCGCGTAATTCTTTACCCGGTTTAAAATGCGGAACGTATTTTCCTTCCAGTTCAACTTTATCACCCGTTTTCGGATTACGTCCGATACGGGGAGCGCGATAATGCAGCGAGAAACTACCAAAACCACGGATTTCAATACGTTCACCCTCAGCAAGCGTTGAGGCCATAAGTTCCAGCATTTCTTTAACAGCATCTTCCACTGTTTTCGCAGAAATATGAGATTGCTGGCTAGCAAGTCTTTCTATTAATTCTGACTTGGTCATTATTCCTCCGTTTTTTCAGGCAAATGTTAAATAAGGGCGACAAGAGTCGCCCTTTCTATTTGATTACAGAACGAATGGTGTAATCTGTCAAGTAAACTGCTTGTTCTGTCGGTGATGTATCCCGACAGCGTGAAGATTACTCGCCTTTCGCTGCTTTGAAAGCTTCAGCCATTGCGTTGTTAGAGAAGCTTGCTTCTTCCTGCTTATTAACCGTCGCGATAGCATCTTTCTCATCGGCTTCGTCTTTAGCACGAATTGACAGACTGATGGCGCGATTTTTACGATCAACACCGGTGAATTTCGCTTCGATTGTATCGCCAACGCTTAACACCTGAGTTGCATCTTCAACACGGTCACGGGAAGCTTCAGAGGCACGCAGATAACCTTCAACACCGTCAGCTAACTCAATAGTTGCACCTTTCGCATCAACCGCGGTCACTTTACCGGTAACGATGGCACCTTTCTTGTTCACCGCAACCCAGTTGTTGAACGGATCTTCTGCAAGTTGTTTAACGCCCAGAGAAATACGCTCACGCTCAGCATCCACCTGGAGAACAACAGCGGCGATTTCGTCACCTTTTTTGTAATCACGAACGGCTTCTTCGCCAGCAACGTTCCAGGAGATATCAGACAGATGAACCAGACCATCAATACCACCATCGAGACCGATGAAGATACCAAAGTCAGTGATAGATTTGATCTTACCTTCAACCCGATCACCCTTATTATGGGTTTCGGCAAACTGCTGCCACGGGTTAGATTTGCACTGCTTCAGTCCCAGTGAAATACGACGGCGTTCTTCGTCGATATCCAGAACCATCACTTCGACAACGTCACCCACGTTAACGACTTTAGAAGGATGAATATTTTTGTTGGTCCAGTCCATTTCAGAAACATGAACCAGCCCTTCAACGCCTTCTTCGATCTCAACAAAGCAGCCGTAATCCGTCAGGTTAGTGACGCGACCAGTGAGTCTGGTGCTTTCCGGATAACGTTTAGCGATAGCCACCCATGGGTCTTCACCCAGCTGTTTCAGTCCCAGCGAGACACGGGTACGCTCACGATCAAATTTCAGCACTTTAACGGTGATTTCATCGCCTACATTGACGATTTCGCTTGGATGCTTAACACGCTTCCATGCCATATCAGTAATATGTAAAAGACCATCGACACCGCCCAGATCGACAAAAGCGCCGTAATCTGTGAGGTTCTTAACGATCCCTTTGACTTCCATGCCTTCCTGCAGGTTTTCCAGCAGTTGGTCACGTTCTGCACTATTTTCAGATTCAATAACAGCACGGCGGGAAACAACGACGTTGTTACGTTTCTGGTCAAGCTTGATCACTTTGAATTCAAGCTCTTTGCCTTCCAGGTGCAATGTGTCACGTACCGGGCGAACGTCAACCAGGGAACCTGGCAAGAATGCACGAATACCATTCAGCTCAACAGTGAAGCCACCTTTAACTTTGCCGTTGATAATACCGACGACAGTTGCAGCTTCTTCATAAGCTTTTTCCAGTGTAATCCAGGCTTCGTGACGTTTTGCTTTTTCACGAGATAGCAGCGTTTCACCAAAGCCGTCTTCTACTGCGTCCAGTGCAACGTCAACTTCATCGCCCACCTGGATTTCCAGTTCACCCTGGGCATTTTTGAACTGTTCAGCCGGGATAGCGGATTCAGATTTCAGACCCGCGTCAACCAGCACAACGTCTTTGTCGATAGCAACAACAACACCGCGAACGATAGAACCCGGACGGGTTTCGATCTCTTTTAAAGATTCTTCAAACAGTTGAGCAAAAGATTCAGTCATGTTTAATTTTCAGGTTTCATATTTAACGTCCATCTGGCTCCGTGTCAGATGGGGTTGTTTAACATACCCGTTGTCATTCCATTGCAGCGGGGTACTACCATAATTCATTTATCAAGCATAATTCACAGGCTATTTTATCATCAGGCCATAGCCAGTTTTTGACGCGCGTAGTGTAGCGCTTTTTCAATAACCTGCTCAATATTTAGTTCTGTTGAATCGAGGACTAACGCATCATCCGCCGGAATCAGCGGCGCGACACTGCGATGACGATCACGATTATCACGTTCTTTTATCTCAGATAAAAGGTGTTCGAAATTAACACTAATACCGGTTTTCTGCAACTGTAACATACGGCGACGGGTGCGTTCTTGTGCCGAGGCATCAAGAAAAATTTTCACCGGTGCATCCGGGAAAACAACGGTTCCCATATCACGACCATCGGCAATCAGACCCGGTAATTGACGAAAGGCGCGCTGACGACGAAGCAATGCTTCACGTACCCGGGGAAATGCAGCGACTTTCGAGGCGGTATTCGCGACCTCCTGGGTACGAATAGTCGCGCTGACATCCTCCCCCTCCAGCACAATCTTCAGCTTATCATCCGTCGTGACAAAACACACATCCAGATGCGCAGCTAATGGCACCAGCGTATCTTCCTGTTCAACATCAACATGGTGATGTAGCGCTGCGAGCGCCAGTACACGATAGATAGCGCCAGAGTCGAGCAAATGCCAGCCGAGGGTTTCTGCCATTGCCTTGCACAAAGTGCCTTTACCTGCCCCACCCGGCCCATCAATTGTGATGACTGGAATCATTGCCGTCATTATTTTCTCCTTTCGCATCGCAGGCGCATAACGCGTAAACGCTGCGCATTATACGCAACTATTAATAAAAAGTGATCATTGCCAGATAACGACGCATAAAAAGAGAGGAAATATTAAAGAAGGGAGTCATCAGAGTGGGCTGTTGCCGGTAACATCAGCCCAAATAATATGTTTTATTCGCTGGCTGGCGTACTAATACGCGCTAATTGTGCAAAATAATCCGGGAATGTTTTAGCGGTACATTGAGGATCAAGGATTGTGACCGGCATATCAGATAACGCAACCAGTGAAAAACACATCGCCATGCGATGATCGTTATAAGTCGCAATTTCAGCGAACTGTAACGCTTCCGGTGGGGTGATACGAATAAAATCGTACCCTTCTTCTACTTTCGCCCCTGTTTTACGCAGTTCAGTTGCCATCGCCAGCAAACGATCGGTCTCTTTAACACGCCAGTTATAGATGTTACGGATGGTCGAGGTGCCGCTGGCAAATAACGCCGTCGTCGCAATAGTCATCGCGGCATCAGGTATGTGATTCATATCCATATCAATCGCCTTCAGATCACCGCGCGTGCAGGAGATATAATCATCTCCCCAGTGAATCGATGCCCCCATTTTTTCCAGCACATCGGCAAAATGAATATCACCCTGTACACTGTTGCGACCAATACCGGTCACTTTCACCGTTCCTCCTTTTATCGCTGCGGCGGCGAGAAAATAAGAGGCTGAAGACGCATCACCTTCAACCAGATATTCCCCTGGAGACTGATATTGCTGATGACCGCTGATAATAAAACGTTGCCAGCCCTGATTTTCCACCGTGACACCAAATATTTTCATCAGATGCAGGGTGATATTGATATAAGGTCTGGAAACCAGATCGCCTTTGATGGTAATCACGGTATCTTGTGGTGCCAGCGGTGCAACCATCAATAATGCGGTCAGGAACTGGCTGGAAACACTGCCGTCAACCGTCAGCTGCCCTCCGGTAAAGCCACCATGCAGATGGAGCGGCGGATAATTTTCCTGCTCCAGATAGTCAATACTGGCTCCCCCCTGACGAAGCGCATCCACCAGGTGACCAATGGGCCGTTCTTTCATCCGTGGCTCACCGGTTAATACAATATCGTTATGCCCGAGGGACAAGGCTGCTGTTAACGGGCGCATCGCGGTTCCGGCATTCCCCAGATAGAGTTCCAGCGCATGATCCACCTGCAATGGCCCCCCTTTCCCCTGCACCTCACAACGGGTGCGGTCAGCCGATAATTGATAGTGCACACCAAGGCTATGTAACGCATTGAGCATATGACGAATATCGTCACTATCGAGTAAGTTGGTCAGCACGGTCGTACCCTGTGCTAATGCTGCCAGCAGTAAAGCGCGGTTAGAAACACTTTTTGATCCTGGCAGGTTCACACAGCCATCGACCCGCCCAATAGGTTGTAACGTCAGGGATTCCATCACTTAACTCTTAAATAAAGAATAAAGCCCCACCAACCTGCTGTCGGTGAGGAATAAAAAAGATAAACCAGGATTTAGCCGTGGCGACGCTCAAAATCCTGCATGAAATCAGTTAGCGCCTGTACACCCGCCAGCGGCATAGCGTTATAAATAGAAGCCCGCATGCCACCAACCACCCGGTGTCCTTTCAGGGCGTGTAGCCCGGCAGCAAAAGACTCTGTCAGAAATAGGGTATCCAGCGCACTGTCAGCCAGCTGGAACGGCACATTCATTCGTGAGCGATTTTCAGCTATGACATCATTACGATAGAAGTCACTGCGATCGATCGCGCCATAGAGGAGATCCGCTTTTTGCTGGTTAATTTTGTCCATTGCGCTGACCCCCCCCTGTTTCTGCAACCATTTGAAGACCAGCCCCGCCAGATACCATGCAAATGTCGGGGGAGTATTAAACATCGAATCGTTTGCATCCAGCACGCTGTAATCCAGAATCGATGGGCAGGCGATATTCGCTTTACCGAGCAGATTTTCGCGCACAATCACCAGTGTCAGACCGGCAGGGCCAATATTTTTCTGCGCGCCAGCATAGATGACACCATAACGACTGACATCAATCGGGCGCGAAAGCAGTGTTGAGGAAAAGTCGGCCGCTACCATCACATCATCGGCAAAATCTGGCGTTTCATCGATCGCGATACCATCAATCGTTTCATTCGGGCAATAGTGCATATAGGCAGCCCCTGGGGTCAATGACCACTCGCGCATGGGCTTGACTGCCCGCAACCCTTGCTTCGTCACTCTGATATCAATCACATTCGGCGCACAATATTTTTTCGCTTCTTTCGCTGCACTGGCGGCCCAGTATCCCGCATCAATGTAATCTGCTGTTGTTTTATCACCGAGCAGGTTCAGCGGCACACTGGCAAACTGGCCGCGTCCCCCTCCCTGGCAAAACAGCACTTTATAACTGGCCGGGATATTAAGCAGCGCACGCAAGTCCTGTTCGGCCTCTTCCGCGACCTGAATAAATGCTTTGCCGCGATGACTCACCTCCATGACGGACGTCCCCTGACCATTCCAGTCACGCAGTTCATGTTGTGCCTGTCTGAGCACTTCCTCCGGCAGCATTGCCGGGCCCGCACTAAAATTATAAACCTGAGCCATTTTCCTTCACCCTGTTGTTATGTTGTTGGTCGCTGCCTTACGGGCATCAATGATGATTGCTGTAACCAGTGGTTTTATCATTCGGTGGTAGATACCGCAATCAATAAAACAGGGCCAGGCTTTTGTCATCCCGCCACAGCATAGCGCTGTCCGGCTAAAACCCGTATCATGCACACTTTAATGCTTAGAAAAGTGGTCGCTATGAAGCAAACTTTTATTCCCGGTAAAGATGCCGCGCTGGAAGACTCTATTGCCCGATTCCAGCAAAAATTGCTCGATCTCGGACTGGATATTGAACAAGCCTCGTGGCTGAATCCGGTTCCCCATGTCTGGTCAGTACATATCCGTGATAAATCCTGTCCATTGTGCTTTGCCAATGGCAAAGGCGCTACGCAAAAAGCGGCGCTGGCTTCTGCATTGGGTGAATATTTTGAGCGCCTGTCGACTAACTATTTTTTTGCCGATTTCTGGTTAGGCGAAACTGTCTCTCAGGCTCCCTTTGTTCACTATCCGAATGAACAGTGGTTCCCGATCCCTGAAAACGATGCCATACCAGAAGGTCTGCTGGACTCTCACTTACGCGCCTTCTACGATCCTGATAATCAACTGACTGCCAGTATGCTGGTTGATCTGCAATCAGATAATAAAGCACGCGGTATTTGTGGACTTCCCTTCATCCGCCAGTCAGATGGCGAAGTGATCGCGATCCCCGTGAATATTATCGGCAACCTGTATGTCTCTAATGGGATGTCGGCCGGAAATACGCCAAATGAAGCGCGCGTGCAGGCATTATCAGAAATATTTGAGCGCTATATTAAAAATCGCATCATTGCGGAAAGTATTAGCTTACCCGAGATCCCACCCGCAGTGATGGCACGCTATCCTGCAGTTGTCGAGGCGATCAACGCCCTGGAGGCCGAGGGTTTTCCTGTTTTTGCTTACGATGGCTCGCTGGCGGGTCAATATCCGGTTATCTGTGTTGTGTTGTTTAATCCCGCAAATGGCACCTGCTTCGCCTCTTTTGGTGCTCATCCGAATTTTGGCGTCGCACTTGAACGTACTGTCACTGAATTGTTGCAAGGCCGCAGCCTGCAGGATCTCGATATCTTCACGCCCCCGACTTTTGATGATCAACAAGTCGCTGATCCTACCAATCTTGAAACCCATTTTATCGATTCCAGTGGTTTAATCTGCTGGGATCTGTTCAAACAGGATGTCGATTATCCTTTCGTGGACTGGGATTTTTCAGGCACGACGGAGCAAGAATTTACTGCCCTGATGGCTATCTTCAACAGAGAAGAGAAAGAAGTTTATATCGCCGACTATCAGCACACCGGTGTCTATGCTTGCCGGATCATCGTGCCAGGTATGTCAGATATTTATCCGGCAGAAGATCTGTGGCTGGCCAACAATAATATCGGCAGTTCCCTGCGGGCAACGCTGCTGGCTTTGCCAGGCAGTCAATGGCAAAAAGAAGACTATCTCGCCTTGTTGAACCAGCTTGATGATGAAGGATATGACGACTTTACCCGGGTACGCGAACTGCTGGGACTGGCGACAGGCACCGATAATGGCTGGTATACCCTGCGTATTGGTGAGCTGAAGGCGATGTTAGCGCTGGCGGGCGGAGATCTGGCGCAGGCGTTAATCTGGACCGAGTGGACACAGGAATTTAACGCTTCCGTCTTCAGTGCTGAACGCGCCAGTTACTATCGCTGTTTACACACCCTGCTGTTATTGAGCCAGGAAGAAACACGTCAGCCACAACAATATCTGCCAGCTTTCATTCGCATGTATGGTGCCAGTGCCGTGGAAGCCGCCAGCGCCGCACTCCGGGGAGAAGCGCCGTTTTATGGTTTACAGACGGTCGATAGCGATCTGCATGCTTTTCCGGCCCATCGTGCCTTACTGGCAGTCTATGACAAACTACAACAGGCGAAAGCCCGCTTCTGATCCAGTTAACCCGTTATTTTGTCGATTGTTTCTTGCTGATGGAGCCCGCGAGGGCTCCTTTTCTATTGATCGATGATTTGATTAAAAAAAGTTATTAAAATGTTACATTATGCAATGTAATAGGGCTTTTTTATTAATTTTAATCACTCAATTCCGTTTTTAAGCCCCCAATTCGGGATCGATCAAGCAAAAAAATCAACATATTTTATAAATATTAAAATTTATTTTTATCATTATAAACAATAAGTTACACTAAAATAGCATAAAAATCAGACACTGCTTCCAGGGGTAGATCCGGCAGTATATGATCTACATCAATTTTTTGTCGATAATGCTTTGTTAGTATTCCACTGCCAATTTTTATGAAAGAGAGAGTTAGTGTGAAAGCTGACAACCCTTTTGACCTCTTACTCCCTGCAGCAATGGCGAAAGTTGCTGAAGAAGCGGGGGTTTATAAAGCTACAAAAAAACCAATAACCACGTTTTATCTGGCGATTACCGCAGGTGTGTTCATTTCTATTGCCTTCGTTTTTTATATTACGGCAACGACAGGAACAGCGACCATCCCTTTCGGTATTGCTAAATTAATCGGTGGACTCTGCTTTTCACTCGGTCTGATTCTGTGTGTCATATGCGGTGCGGATCTGTTCACTTCCACTGTTTTAACTATCGTGGCAAAGGCCAGCGGACGAATCAGCTGGGGTCAGCTTGCTAAAAACTGGCTTAACGTTTACATCGGCAATCTTATTGGTGCTTTGTTGTTTGTCTTGCTGATATGGTTGTCAGGCGAGTATATGGTAGCTAATGGCAGCTGGGGACTGAATGTCCTGCAAACGGCCGACCATAAAATACATCATACCTTTATCGAAGCCGTCTGCCTCGGTATTCTCGCTAATCTGATGGTCTGTCTGGCCGTGTGGATGAGCTATTCTGGCCGCACGCTGCTGGATAAATCAATCATCATGATTTTACCTGTCGCGATGTTTGTCGCCAGCGGTTTTGAGCACAGCATCGCTAATATGTTTATGATTCCGATGGGAATCGTCATTCGTCACTATGCCAGTCCGGAATTCTGGATCGCTGTTGGTTCCCATCCGGAAAATTTTTCTCACCTGACCGTTATGAACTTCATTACTGATAACCTGATTCCGGTAACTATCGGCAACATTATCGGCGGTGGTGTACTGGTTGGGTTAACATACTGGGTTATTTATCTGCGTGGTCATGATCACCATTAAAACGGTCATGCCAGACAATAAATAAAAAATCCATCAAAAAGGTAGGTGTTATATGTCCGAACTGAACGAAACATTGGCCACAGCCTGGGAAGGTTTTGCTAAAGGTAACTGGCAAAATGAAGTCAACGTCCGTGACTTTATCCAGAAAAACTATACCCCTTATGAAGGGGACGAATCCTTCCTGGCTGGCGCAACGGCCGCAACCACTGAGTTGTGGGATAGCGTTATGGAAGGCGTTAAGCTGGAAAACCGCACTCATGCACCCGTCGATTTTGACACCGCTGTCGCCTCCACGATCACCGCTCATGATGCTGGCTACATTAACAAAACGCTGGAAAAAATCGTCGGTCTACAAACCGAAGCACCACTAAAACGTGCGATCATTCCGTTCGGTGGCATAAAAATGGTGGAAGGCTCTTGTAAAGCCTATAACCGCGAACTGGATCCCAGCCTGAAAAAAATCTTTACTGAATATCGTAAAACCCACAACCAGGGTGTTTTCGATGTTTATACCCCGGATATCCTGCGTTGCCGTAAATCAGGTGTTTTGACCGGTCTGCCCGATGCCTATGGCCGTGGTCGTATCATTGGTGATTATCGCCGTGTTGCCCTGTACGGTATCGATTTCCTGATGAAAGATAAATTTGCCCAGTTCAGCTCTCTGCAGGAAAGACTGGAAAATGGCGAAGATCTGGAAGCGACCATCCGTCTGCGTGAAGAAATCGCTGAACAGCACCGCGCGCTGGGTCAGATTAAAGAAATGGCGGCCAAATATGGCTACGATATCTCTAATCCAGCCACTAACGCACAGGAAGCCATCCAGTGGACTTACTTTGCCTATCTGGCCGCAGTGAAATCACAAAATGGCGCGGCGATGTCCTTCGGCCGTACTTCCAGCTTCCTTGATATCTATATCGAACGCGACCTGAAAGCCGGTAAAATCACTGAACAGGACGCCCAGGAAATGATTGACCACCTGGTCATGAAATTACGTATGGTGCGTTTCCTGCGTACTCCGGAATATGATGAGCTGTTCTCAGGTGACCCTATTTGGGCAACCGAATCTATCGCCGGTATGGGACTTGATGGTCGTACTTTAGTGACCAAAAACAGCTTCCGCTTCCTGAATACCCTGTACACCATGGGGCCTTCTCCAGAACCGAACATGACCATCCTGTGGTCAGAAAAACTGCCGTTAAATTTCAAGAAATTTGCCGCTAAAGTTTCCATCGATACCTCTTCTCTGCAATATGAGAATGATGATCTGATGCGTCCGGATTTCAACAACGATGACTATGCTATCGCCTGCTGCGTCAGCCCGATGATCGTCGGTAAGCAGATGCAGTTCTTCGGTGCGCGCGCTAATCTCGCGAAAACCATGCTGTATGCCATCAATGGTGGCGTTGATGAAAAACTCAAAATGCAGGTTGGCCCGAAATCAGAACCGATCAAAAGCGATGTGCTGGACTTCGATGAAGTCATGACCCGCATGGATCACTTCATGGACTGGCTGGCTAAGCAATATGTCACTGCACTGAATATCATTCATTACATGCATGACAAATACAGCTATGAGGCTTCGCTGATGGCACTGCATGACCGTGACGTTATCCGTACAATGGCATGTGGTATCGCGGGTCTGTCAGTGGCTGCCGACTCACTGTCAGCAATCAAATATGCGAAAGTTAAACCTATTCGCGATGAAAATGGTCTGGCTGTTGATTTCGAAATTGAAGGTGAATATCCGCAATTTGGTAACAACGATCCACGTGTCGATGATATGGCGGTTGACCTGGTAGAACGTTTCATGAAGAAAATTCAGAAACTGCATACCTATCGTAACGCTATCCCGACTCAGTCAGTTCTGACCATTACCTCCAATGTCGTGTATGGTAAGAAAACCGGTAATACCCCTGATGGTCGTCGCGCTGGCGCACCATTCGGACCGGGTGCTAACCCGATGCATGGCCGTGATCAGAAAGGTGCCGTCGCTTCTCTGACTTCTGTGGCTAAACTGCCATTTGCCTACGCTAAAGATGGGATCTCCTACACCTTCTCTATCGTACCGAATGCATTAGGTAAAGATGACGATGTGCGTAAAGCTAATCTCGCGGGTCTGATGGATGGTTATTTCCACCACGAAGCTTCTATTGAAGGTGGCCAGCATCTGAACGTCAACGTAATGAACCGTGAAATGCTCATCGACGCGATGGAAAACCCGGAAAAATATCCACAGTTGACTATCCGCGTCTCTGGTTATGCGGTGCGTTTTAACTCCCTGACCAAAGAGCAGCAACAGGATGTTATTACCCGTACTTTCACTCAGGCGATCTAAGCCCGATTGATTAAAAGTCGCTGTTAAATAGAGTATAATATGGCCCCACCTTGTGGGGCCTTTTTATCATCTGCTGAGCCATAGTCTTTTTTGTCTGCCAACTCTGTTATCTGAAGCGGGATGGCAACCAAAACAGACTCGACACAGCCCGTGAGCTGTGCATCAACAGGGTCCCTGACAGACCCCATCCGGAGATATCATCGCAATGTCAACTATTGGTCGTATTCACTCCTTTGAATCCTGTGGCACGGTTGATGGCCCCGGCATTCGTTTTATTACTTTCTTTCAGGGTTGTCTGATGCGTTGCCTGTATTGCCATAATCGTGACACATGGGATACCCATGGTGGTAAAGAGATTACCGTTGAAGAACTGATGAAAGAGGTGGTGACCTATCGCCATTTTATGAATGCTTCCGGCGGCGGTGTGACCGCTTCCGGTGGGGAAGCTATCCTCCAGGCTGAGTTTGTGCGTGACTGGTTTCGAGCCTGCAAAAAAGAGGGTATCCACACCTGTCTTGATACTAACGGTTTCGTGCGCCGTTATGATCCGGTTATTGATGAATTACTCGAGGTGACCGATCTGGTCATGCTCGATCTCAAGCAGATGAATGATGATATCCACCAAAATCTGGTGGGTGTCTCAAATCATCGTACCCTGGAATTTGCCCGCTATCTGAGCAAGAAAAATATCCGGGTCTGGATCCGCTACGTCGTTGTTCCTGGCTGGTCAGATGATGATGATTCCGCTCATCGCCTCGGTGAGTTTACCCGTGATATGGGCAATATCGAAAAGATCGAGTTACTGCCCTATCATGAATTAGGTAAACATAAATGGATAACGATGGGTGAAGAGTATAAGCTCGAGGGTGTTCACCCCCCCAGTAAAGAGACGATGGAGCGGGTAAAGAAAATCCTTGAGCAGTATGGTCATCAGGTCATCTATTGATATATCCGGGGTATTCTCCCCGGACGATCCCAGGGGTTATATTGCAGATGACGGTGGGCAATCTTCTTTGTGATACAAGGTCAGTAGATAAACCAGCGCAACACAGGCAATCACAATAAAGAACAGCTGATCTGAAAAATGCTGCATTAACATCGCGGTAAAAGTCGGGCCAAACAGGCTCCCGATAGTGTAGCTAATCAGTAGTGCCTGATTCATCGCCACTAGCTGGTAATGTTCTACTTTTTCGCAAGCCCAGGCCATTGCCACCGGATAGAGAGTAAAACTGGCGGCTCCCAGCATAAGCAACCCTGGGGCCATCGCCATATGGCCCAACATCACCAGGCAACCTAAAATCACAATAGCAACCTGACCGCGTAGCACCCGCAGGCGACCATAACGATCCGCCAGATAGCCAACCGGCCATTGACCGATAATACCTGCGCAAACCAGCAAGGCTATCCAGATACCAATCCTGGCATCACTCACCCCCTGATGATTCAGCCATAACGGCATCAGACCATACAGTGAACCCAGCACAATACCTGATACAATACAGCCTGTTATCCCATGACGTGCCGAACGTAATTTTAACATTGGCCAGATATGTACCGGCTGATGTGGTTTATCATCGTGGTTGCCAATCTGCGCAAAGAGTAACGGCAGAATGGCCAGTAATGTCAGCGCCGTTGCCCAGGGCAATACACTCATCAATTGCGTGGGTAAACGGCTCACCATCAATTGTCCCAGCACGGTGCCGAGATAATAAACCACCATATACGCTGCCAGCAGACGGCCACGATTCTGCGCACTGCCACTGGAAACCAGCGCACTTTCCACCACCACCCAGATCATGGCACAGCCAATACCCGCGATAAAACGCCAGCTAAACCAACACCAGAAGTTAATCGCGCTCCCTAACCCGGCACAGCCAATAGCAAAAAGCAGTGAGGCCAGGTAATAGCTACGATTAAATCCCTGATGCCTGATGACCCATCCTGTAAGCAACGTCCCTGCCAGATTACCGGTAAAATAGGCAGATCCTATCATCCCTACCTGCCAGGTGGGCATATCTTTATGTGCCAGCCAAAGCGGGACAAGCGTATTGAGTACCGCTATCGCCAGCGTCGATAAAAGCAGGCCACAAAGCAACATTCTTACGGGGTGGGTATAAATAGACATGAAAAACAACCATCGAACAGTAAAGGTAAATTTTATTAATATGGCGTCAGCATGATGCTGATACTGCAAAGATAGCAGAATTATAAGCGCCCGCAGGCGCTTATATTAAAGAAGATCGGCAGGATTAACCGATAAATTCAAGACCGCGCATATAAGGACGTAACACTTGCGGAATGACAATACGCCCATCCGCCAGTTGATAATTTTCCATTAATGCCACCAGGGTACGCCCTACCGCTAGTCCGGAACCATTCAGTGTGTGTACCAGGCGTGTTTTCTGGTCCGACTTGCCCCGGTAACGCGCCTGCATACGACGCGCCTGGAAATCGCCAACATTAGAACAGGAAGAAATTTCACGATAGGTATTCTGTGCCGGTATCCAGACTTCAAGATCATAGGTTTTGGCTGCGCTAAACCCCATGTCACCAGTACACAGCGCCACTTTACGATAAGGTAACTCCAGCAGCTGGAGAACTTTTTCTGCGTGACCGGTCATCTCTTCCAGCGCCGCCATCGAATCTTCCGGACGAACGATCTGAACCATTTCGACTTTATCGAACTGGTGCATACGGATTAAACCCCGGGTATCACGCCCATAAGAACCGGCTTCAGAACGGAAACAGGGAGTATGAGCCGTCATTTTAATCGGTAGATCTTCTTCATTGATGATTTCACCGCGCACCAGATTAGTCAGCGGCACTTCCGCCGTGGGGATGAGTGCGTAATTGCTGCTCTCTTTTTCCTCTTCCAGTGGGCGGGTATGAAAAAGATCAGCCGCGAATTTGGGTAACTGTCCGGTGCCATACAGGGTTTCCTGGTTAACCAGGTAAGGAACATAATTTTCACTGTAGCCATGCTGTTCGGTGTGTAAATCCAGCATGAATTGCGCCAGCGCACGGTGCAGACGCGCGAGAGGCCCCTTCATTACGACAAAGCGCGCTCCGGTGAGCTTCACCGCAGCGGCAAAATCGAGGCCATTGTGCATCTCTCCTAACGTCACATGGTCGCGGATCTCAAAATCAAACTGACGCGGCGTTCCCCAGCGGCTGACTTCGACATTATCATGTTCATCACGCCCCACCGGGACATCATCTGCAGGAATATTGGGGATGGTTAAGGCGATATGACGGATTTCCGCCTGCAGGGTATCCAGTTCGGCTTTTGCCGCATCCAGCTCCTCAGCCAGTTTATTGACCTGCAAACGCAATGGCTCAATATCTTCGCCGCGCGCTTTTGCCTGACCGATCGATTTTGATCGTGAATTACGCTCTGCCTGCAAATTTTCCGTGGTAACCTGTAACACTTTACGGCGTTCTTCCAGCGCGCGCAGTGTATCTACATCCAGCTTAAAGCCCCGGCGTGCCAGTTTTTCAGCGACTGCGTCTGGCTCGGTACGCAGCAGATTGGGATCGAGCATGCTTATCCTGTGCTTATTGAATTAAAAGAAATAAAAAAAGGGGTGCCGATTCCGGCTCCCGGAAATGTTAATAACCTTACCGCAACCTGTTTACTCGCGATAGCGTTTTATCGGGCTATTTTTATCCTGCTCACTGAGCCAGGTTAGCTTTTCGCCAATTCTGGCTTCCAGTCCACGACTGGTTGGCTGATAGTAACGCGTCTGTGCCATCTCTTCGGGAAAATAGCTCTCTCCCGCCGCATAGGCATTGGCTTCATCATGGGCATAACGATACGTCTGGCCATAGCCCATCTCTTTCATCAGTCGGGTGGGAGCATTACGCAGATGAACCGGAACATCGTAATCCGGGCGATCGCGGGCATCGGCCATGGCCGCTTTAAACGCGGTATAAACGGCATTACTTTTCGGCGCACAGGCCAGATAGACAATCGCTTGCGCTATCGCACGCTCTCCCTCCGCTGGCCCCACGCGCGTGAAGCAATCCCAGGCGGCAAGTGCTACCTGCATCGCCCGGGGATCGGCGTTGCCGATATCTTCAGAGGCTATCGCCAGACAACGGCGGGCAACATAGAGCGGATCACCACCTGCAGTAATAATCCGCGCATACCAGTAAAGTGCGGCATCAGGCGCACTACCACGCACGGATTTATGCAAGGCAGAGATCAGATCGTAAAAACGATCCCCTTGATTGTCGAAACGTGCACTACGCTCCCCTGCGATTTCACGTAGTTGCGCGATATGCAGTACACGCTGACCTGTCGTATCGGCTTCTGCCATATCCGCCATCATTTCCAGGGTATTCAGCGCACGGCGTGCATCACCATTGACCAGCCCGGCAATCGCCTGCCGTGTCTCCTCCGGCAGGACAATATTCTGTTCGCCGTAGCCGCGCAGCTTGTCATTCATCGCCTGAATAAGCACCTGTTCAATTTCACTGCTGGTCAGCGATTTGAGTAAATAGACCCGCGCCCGCGATAATAACGCTGAGTTGAGTTCAAATGAGGGGTTTTCCGTGGTGGCACCAATAAACGTGATCGTGCCATCTTCAATATGGGGTAAAAAAGCGTCCTGCTGGCTTTTATTAAAACGATGGACTTCATCGACAAACAGAATGGTACGCATGCCCGCCTGGCGATTTTGCCTGGCTCGCTCAATCGCTTCGCGGATCTCTTTGACACCGGATGTAACGGCAGAAATACGCTCAACACGGGCACTGGCATAGTGGGCAATCACCTCGGCCAGCGTGGTTTTCCCGGTGCCGGGCGGGCCCCATAAGATCATTGAGTGTAGATGCCCGGCCTCAATCGCGCGCGGTAAGGGCTTACCCGCAGCCAGTAAATGCTGCTGACCAATGTATTGCGCTAAATTTTCTGGCCGCATACGCGCGGCCAGAGGTTGAAATGTCTTGTCAGAAAAATCGAGCGACAAATTACCCACATGCGCCTCTATTTACGTTGGTCATCCACAGTTACTCCTTGTGGTGGTGTAAAAGTGAATTTCGCGGCATCGATTGCTTTCGTTTGTGCTGATTTCAGCCGATAATCACTGCGCTGATCATCCTGCTCTATCGCGCTGAATTGATGGATAATGCCATCAGGCGTGACATTAATTGCCACCTGTTTCAGGTTACCGCCGTTTCTTTTCGGGGTCAGAATAAAATCATCGCCCTGTTGTTTAATATTATATTGTTGCCAGTCGGCAGACTGATTACGGGCTATCAGCATAAAAGGGGTATTGTCCGTCGCATCCTGCAACCAGCTGGCCGTCACCTGCTCGACAAATGGATTGTAAAACCACAATGTTTTACCGTCGGAAATCAGAATGCTTTCATCAGGCTGGGTCATGTGCCAGTTAAAAAGATTAGGCCGTTTAACCCACAACTCACCCTCGCCGCTTTGTACCGTATTACCGCTGCCATCGGTTACCTGCTGGCTAAAGCTGGCATGGAAACTGTTGGTTTTATCCAAGCGGCTTTTCAGATCATTAACGGCATCCGCCCGCACCGAGCCGACAATCAGCCCGGAGAGTAATGCACCGATGATTGCAAATTTTTTCATTATCATTTCCTGAATAGCTCAACGGCTCATTTACTCGCCGGAAGGGGGTGCCAGCACCTCACGGTTACCGTTATTACCTGGCTCACTGACAATACCTTGTATTTCCATCTGCTCGATAATCCGTGCCGCACGATTATAACCAATACGGAACTGACGCTGAACGCCAGAGATCGACGCCTTACGTTTCTCAGTCACGAAGTTAACCGCCTGATCGAACAGTGGATCCAGATCTTCACCACCATCAAAACTATTACTATTTTCGCTTTCACTATCTGAAGTGATACCGTCAATATATTGCGGGCGTCCACGAGCTTTCCAGTCCTGAACAACAGCATGAACTTCTTCATCACGCACAAACGCGCCATGCACACGCACCGGCATAGCTGAGCCGGGGCCAGCGTAAAGCATATCCCCCATTCCCAGTAACGATTCGGCACCGCCTTGATCAAGGATAGTACGTGAATCAATCTTACTCGAGACCGTAAAAGCGATACGTGTCGGTATATTGGCTTTGATAAGCCCGGTAATCACATCGACGGAAGGACGCTGGGTTGCCAGCACCAGATGAATACCTGCGGCACGGGCTTTCTGCGCCAGACGGGCAATCAGTTCTTCCACTTTTTTGCCGACAGTCATCATTAAGTCCGCAAACTCATCGACCACCACCACGATACAGGGGAGTTTTTCCAGTACCGGATGGGTGGTATCCATGCTGTCACCGGGTTTCCAGTAAGGGTCCGGAATCGGACGCCCCATACGGCTAGCCTCAGCGATCTTCGCATTATAGCCGGCGAGATTACGTACCCCCAGTGCTGACATCAGTTTATAGCGGCGTTCCATCTCATTGACACTCCAGCGCAAGGCATTAGCCGCGTCTTTCATATCAGTGACGACTTCTGTCAACAGATGGGGGATACCTTCATAAACAGACAATTCCAGCATTTTTGGATCGATCATGATGAAACGCACATCTTCCGGCTGGGCTTTATAGAGCATGCTAAGGATCATCGCATTGACGCCCACGGATTTACCCGACCCAGTGGTTCCGGCGACCAGTAAATGCGGCATTTTCGCCAGATCGGCCACCACCGGCTCGCCAGCGATATCTTTCCCCAGTACCATCGTGAGGGGCGATGTGCTATCACGAAATTTAGCGTTATCCAGCACTTCCCGCAGATAGACGGTCTGACGTTTCTTATTTGGTAGCTCCAGACCGACGTAAGGTTTGCCAGGGATAACCTCGACGACACGTACCGCGACGGTTGACAACGAACGAGCCAGATCCCGCGAGAGGTTGGAAATGCGCGATGCCTTGACCCCAGGCGCCAGATTTAACTCAAAGCGCGTGATAACCGGCCCAGGTGAATAGTGCACAACATCAGCTTTAATCCGAAAATCCGCTAGCCGTGCTTCAACCAGACGCGCCATCTTTTCCAGTTCAAAGGTATCGACAGGCTCAACTTTAGCCGGCGGTGGAGTAAGAAGATCCAGCGACGGTAACGGTGTAGTTGGTTTATATAATGGGCGGTCATCGCCATTACGCATCAGCAAAGGATGAAGCAAACTCTCCTGCGTCGGTTCAGGATCAGCAGGCTGTGATGGCGATACCTGCGGCACCACGGGTTCAGCGGGTTGCCACGAGCGTTGCATTTCTGATACCGGGGTAAATAATGGTGCGCTGGGCGTTTCTTCAGCAACGGCTTTCGCTGTGTCAGCAACATCATCCTGATCATCCAGCTGAAACGGCAAGATATCGGGTGGCTGTTCGCTACTGTAACGCTGACGCTGTGATGCCGCGAACTGGCTAGCCAGTTCACTCTGTTGTTGTGCATCGGCTAACTCATCCACAGCGTCCATTGAGGTTATTTCATCGGCAGAGGTTATCTCATCACTGCTGTTCTGCAGGTTCTCATTATGACGCGCTTGCTCTTCTGCCATGCGTTGTGACGGCAGTTTAATGCCATATGATGCCAGCTCTCGACGAGTGGGGACGTGTACAGGTTTCGCCGGTGGCAATTTGGGGCCGATCCCCTCTTTTACCTGCATACGTGGTTTATCCGCTACCGGACTGATTACCAGTTCTGCAAATGCGGGGATGGCATCATCTGTCTTATCAGACTGTGTCACGGGAGAAACATCAGCCACCGATTCAGTCACCAGCGATGAAGATGACGGGGTCATCATCGGTTCAACGGATGAATAAGGCTCCGATGTCACAAAGGGGGTCATAAGCGAACTCTCTGGCTCCGGGATCGGCTGATACCAGGCCGCCAGTTGTTCATGTTCACGGGCGCGTTTTTCTTCTACTTCTTCAAAGTAATACAAAGGCGGCCGTTGTGGTTTCGTTTCATCCGCCACCTCTTCTTTGGTTTCACTGTCAGCGGCAGGAATATATAACCTCATCGGCTCACTGCTTTGCCGGGCAGATTCTGACTGATAAAGTGGGGTTGCCTTTAATGAGTCGGTTGGCTGTGGCTCCTGTTCCGTGGCACGGCTGGGTTGCGTTGCCTGATTTATCGCCATGTCACTCCAGCGCGATGACGCGTCACTTTCCGCGATGATGGTGTCCGTTGAAGCAGCGTTATCTGGCTCATTACCGGGGGAATCTTCAGACTGATGTTCAAACCCAGGAGAGATCTCGCTATCAGACAATGGCAACATCATTGCCGCTATCTTTTCGGCTCTCCTGGCAGGATTGCTCTGCATATCTTCGTCAGGATCGTCCATCCTTTTACCGGAGAAGAGTGCAGCATCCGTATTATTGGCCATCGGATTGGTGAACTTATCCGCCAGGTTCTGGCGACGTAAAATGCTATGCAGACGATGAGTACGCCCCTCTTTCGATGAGCGCGCCTTATGCTCATTTTCTTTATCATCATCATCGTCACACTCCTGGTCAGGGTTGCGACGACCACGACGACTGATGAAAGCAAGAAGCGAAAAAATAGCACTGCCAATTTTTTCAGCAATTGTGATCCACGACCAGCCAGTAAACAAGGTTAACCCGGCCGCCCAGACACAGAGCAGAAGAATAATGCCACTGCTGTTGTGTAATAACGGTTTCATCGCCGTATTTAATAAGCTTCCGATCAACCCACCTGAGGCGAAATTCCAGATATCATCCGCATTCATGGCTGCCAGACCACAGGATGTGAGGATCAGCGCCAGTGCGCCAATCAAACGTAACGCCACCGAAAAGTAGTCAATGTTGTCATCGCTCGCCTGATGGCGCCAGGCAAACCAGCAACTGCCAATGATGAGCAGTGGGATGATATAAGCTATTACACCAAACATAAACAGCAAGGTATAAGCCAGCCAGGCACCCGGCATACCCCCTATATTATGAATAGGCTCATGCCAGGCGGTTTGTGACCAACTGGGATCGGAAGGATTAAAGCTAAGCAGTGCTACCATCAACCAGATGGCAAACAGGGAGCACAATATGAGTACCGCCTCCAGGAGGCGATTCCTGCTACTGAGTTTTGTCAATTTGACTTCTTTGTCTTCTGTATATTCCTGGCTCAAGAAAAGCTCTCCAGGTATCAGGCGGTTTCCTGCCTGCTGCTAAAACGGGAAACAGCACCAGGTTACCCCCAGCACTGTTGCTGTATGGATTAACAGGATTGTAATCAAACAATACTGATTTTGCACCTGTTCCGTGTTAGCGCGTTTTAATAACCAGACGATTGCTTTGCTTCACTTCTTCCATCACAACGTAAGTACGCGTGTCATTAACACCTGGTAAGCGCAGCAAAGTTTCGCCTAATAATTTACGATACGCTAACATATCCGGAACGCGGGTTTTTAACAGATAGTCAAAATCTCCGGACACCAGATGACATTCCTGAATTTCTTCAACCTTCTGGACTGCGGTATTAAACTGTTCAAACACATCGGGTGTACCCCGATTCAGCGTGATTTCAACAAATACCAGAAGTGATACCCCGAGATAATGGGGATTGAGTAATGCGGTATAACCTTGAATAAATTTATGCTTTTCCAGACGACGCACTCTTTCGAGGCAAGGTGTCGGTGAAAGTCCTACACGTTTAGACAGTTCGACGTTAGAAATACGTCCATCTTTTTGCAATTCGTTTAAAATATTGCGATCAATACGGTCAAGATCCTTGCCGGGACGTTTCTTGCTATCTACCATTATTATTGCCTCTCCATTCCTTTATTCTTTTCCTGTTTCTTTTACGACTCAAAAAACTTTATCACCTGATGCTATCCTGGGTATGACTCAATAGAAATTGAGTCCTTGCAGAATCTGTATTTAATAAGCGCTTATCCCCCCGGCGTTATTGACCCAGCCAGCCTGGACACGAACAGCGCGGAGAAACCGCAACGCACACGTAGTACGTGAGGATTTCGAGCACTGCCCCGGGCCAAAATGGCAACTAAAATAACCTGGTGGGCCAGGCGCGAAGCCGGTGACCTGACAGCAACAATAAACATCAGACATGGTGTTTATCGATATTATACATAGATTTCACTGAGCCAGATAAACAGTCGCATCGCCTGTGCATACCGGCTCAGCATACTGCTGGCTTGATGCATTGATGGCTTTATTCTCATCCGGATAACGTATTATCGAAAACGTTACTTTTTTACCACTTTATTGTAACCTGAATAATTTACCTGACATAAAAACGTCATCATCCGTTCATGAGGATCCTGCTTTTACTCCTGACTTCAATGTTTTCGCAAAAGCACAGCAGATTGTCAAAGCAAAACATCAATTTCTGGCGCAATATATCCGATATTCATCATTATTCTTTATATCTGTATCTTTAATGACCACATCAGCGCCGGGATAAATTAATCCTGTATAAATAAATCCGTTGGTTTATCGGTAAAACCGATTGTACATATTGTTAACAATACGATCGTACTCTTTTTTTACGTCGCTAAATTTCCTACAATTCAGTTCCATCACTCGCCTTTTCAGTACGGAGATCTCATGGCTGCGACCAAACACAGTAAACTGCTTATCCTTGGCTCTGGACCCGCGGGGTATACCGCGGCTGTCTACGCGGCCCGTGCAAACCTGCATCCGGTACTGATTACCGGGATGGAACAAGGAGGACAGTTAACGACAACAAGCGAGATAGAAAACTGGCCTGGTGATGCCAGCGATCTCACTGGCCCGCAGCTGATGGCACGTATGCATGAACATGCAGCAAAATTTGCCAGCGAAATTATTGTCGACCATATTCATCATGTCGATTTGCAAAACCGGCCTTTCCGTCTGAAAGGCGACGAGTGTGAATATACCTGTGACGCCCTGATTATTGCAACCGGCGCTTCAGCACGTTATCTGGGATTACCTTCAGAAGAAGCGTTTAAAGGACGCGGTGTTTCTGCCTGTGCCACCTGCGATGGCTTCTTCTACCGCAACCAGAAAGTCGCGGTGATTGGTGGTGGCAATAGCGCCGTTGAGGAGGCGTTATACCTCTCAAATATCGCCGCTGAAGTCCACCTGATTCATCGTCGGGATACCTTCCGCGCCGAAAAAATTCTTATCGATCGCCTGATGGATAAAGTCGCCAATGGCAATATTATTTTGCATACCCATCGTATCCTGGAAGAAGTTGTCGGTGATCAAATGGGGGTGAATGGTTTGCGCCTGCGCGATACCCAGCACCCTGAAAATACAGAATTATTATCGGTATCAGGGCTATTTGTTGCGATTGGTCACAGCCCGAATACCGCTATTTTCGAGGGGCAGCTCGCGCTGGAAAACGGCTATATTAAAGTCCGTTCAGGGCTGGAAGGCAATGCCACTCAAACCAGCATTCCTGGCGTTTTTGCTGCCGGTGATGTGATGGACCATATTTATCGTCAGGCGATCACCTCAGCGGGAACCGGCTGTATGGCGGCGCTGGATGCTGAACGTTATCTGGATAGTTTGCCTGATATAAACAGATAATTCTGAAACAGAAAACGTATCCAAAAGGCGACCAGACATCGCCTTTATTTTTCCCTGATATGATATCCATAGTCAGATTTCTGCAATCTCACTACTCGATCTGTTAAATGCGTCATGAATAAACACCATCAACAGGCGTTAGCGCGCTGGTTAAAAGAACAAAGTATTCTCTCCCGTCGTGGGTTGATGATCTCTCGACTGTCGGGGGTGATAAGTGGTCTGCTGATTATTGCCCAGGCCTGGCTACTGGCATGGATACTGCACCGCATGATTATCGATAATACGCCTGCGACAGCGCTGATCCTGCCGCTGACTATTCTGATGCTCATTTTTGTCCTCCGTGCCGGGATCGTATGGCTACGTGAGCGGACAGGATTTTATATCGGGCAACATATTCGTTATCAAATTCGCCGTCAGGTTATCGATCGTCTGCAACAGGCAGGCCCGGCCTGGATTCAGGGTAAACCGGCCGGTAGCTGGGCGACTCTGATTATCGAACAAATTGACGATATGCATGATTATTACGCGCGCTATCTGCCACAGATGACTCTCGCTGTCTGCGTGCCATTGTTGATTATTATCACGCTGTTTCCCGTTAACTGGGTCGCTGCGCTGATCCTGCTGGCCACCGCACCACTGATCCCTTTGTTTATGGCGCTCGTCGGTATGGGAGCGGCTGATGCTAACCGTAAAAACTTCTCCGCGTTAGCCCGGTTAAGTGGTTATTTTCTCGATCGTTTACGCGGGATGGAAACGTTACGTCTCTTTGATTACGGCGCTGCGGAAACAGCGAATATGGGGACAGCATCGGAAAACTTTCGCCAGCGAACAATGGAGGTGCTGCGCCTTGCGTTTCTCTCCTCCGCTGTGCTGGAGTTTTTCGCCTCCCTTTCTATTGCGCTGGTAGCGGTCTATTTTGGTTTCTCCTATCTCGGCGAGCTGAACTTTGGCCATTATGGGACGGAGATCACGCTGATGTCAGGTTTTCTGGCCTTGATTCTGGCACCAGAATTTTTCCAGCCATTACGTGACCTGGGAACATTCTACCATGCTAAAGCACAAGCGCTGGGGGCGGCAGATAGCCTGAAAACCTTTCTGGAAACGCCGCTGACACAAGGGCAATGTGGCGATAAAACCCTCGACGATGGCGCACGACTCCAGCTCGAAGCACGTGATTTAATCATCAAATCCCCACAGGGAACCCGCCTCGCCGGGCCGCTGAATTTTACCCTTCCGGCGGGTCAACGTGTGGTTTTAGTCGGGCAAAGTGGCAGTGGTAAAAGTTCACTGCTCAATACATTAGCCGGTTTTCTGCCTTATGACGGCAGCTTACGGGTTAACGGTATTGAGCTGCGCGATCTGGGTGCCAGCCACTGGCATCGTCAGCTGAGTTGGGTCGGGCAGGATCCGCAATTGCCCGCGGCCACACTGCGCGAGAACGTCCTGCTGGCCACGCCGGATGCCAGTGAAGCACAACTCCAGAACGCGCTGGATAAAGCCTGGGTGAGCGAATTTATCTGCCGGTTGCCACAAGGTATCGACAGTGCGATCGGTGATCAGGCGGCTGGCCTGTCAGTTGGTCAGGCACAACGTATTGCTGTCGCGCGCGCTCTGCTGGTGCCTTGTCGCTTACTGCTGCTGGATGAGCCTGCCACCAGCCTTGATAGCTATAGTGAACAGCGCGTTATGCAAGCGCTATCGGATGCTTCATTACAACAAACCACGCTGATGGTGACCCATCAATTGACCGGGATCAGCGACTGGGATGCTATCTGGGTGATGGAAAATGGCAAAATAGTCGAACAGGGGACCTATGCCCAGTTGGTTTCGGCAAAGGGCGCATTTGCTGATCTGTTAGCCCACCGTCAGGAGGAGATTTAAATGCGTACATTATGGCCTTATCTGATACTGTACAAACGACATATTGGACTGTTAATCGCCGGTATTATTCTGACCATTATCACATTGCTGGCCAGTATCGGTCTGCTGACATTATCGGGCTGGTTTTTATCCGCTTGCGCGCTGGCGGGAGTGGCGGGGCTCTATAGTTTTAATTATATGTTACCTGCAGCGGGTGTTCGGGGTGCCGCGATTATTCGTACTGCGGGCCGTTACTTCGAGCGTCTGATTAGTCATGACGCGACTTTTCGGGTTCTGCAACATCTGCGGGTGTTTACTTTTAGTCAGCTACTGCCGCTTTCTCCTGGCGGGCTGGCACGCTTTCGTCACGGCGAACTGCTCAATCGGGTGGTTGCCGATGTCGATACCCTGGATCATCTCTATTTACGGGTTATCGCTCCTCTTGCCGGTGCGCTGGCCGTGATTCTGGTCGTCACGGTCAGTTTGAGTTGGCTGGATCTGCGCCTGGCACTGACGTTGGGCGGTATTATGCTATTCACGGTGCTGATTCTGCCGCCACTTTTTTATCGCGCCGGAAAACCTGGCGGCGAAAATATCACTCAAATGCGCGGTCAGTATCGTCAACAACTGACCGCCTGGCTTCAGGGGCAAGCAGAACTGAAGCTATTCAGCGCCAGTGAACGATATCGGGCACAGATGGATAAAACCGAGCAACAGTGGCAGGATGCCCAGCGTCGCCAGATGAGTCTGACCGCGCTCTCACAAGTGTTAATGTTACTGGTTAGCGCTGTAACGATACTCTGTATGATACTGCTGGCCTCCGCCAGTATCGATCATCATAATCAGTCTGGCGCACTGATCGCACTCTTCGTTTTTTGCGCTCTGGCCGCTTTTGAAGCCATTACGCCCGCCATCGGGGCTTTTCAGCATCTCGGCCAGGTGATGGCTTCTGCCCAACGCATGACACAAATTTGCGAACAGCCCCCTGTCGTCACCTTCACACAGGGCACGGAACAACATTTTGAGCAGGTTGCTTTGTCGTTAGATCAGATTACTTTTCGTTATCCACAGCAAAGTGCCCCGGCACTGGAAAATGTCTCTTTACAGGTTGACGCGGGGGCGCATATCGCCATTATTGGGTCTACCGGTTGCGGTAAATCAACGCTATTGCAACTTCTGACCCGCGCATGGGACCCAGACCAGGGGGAGATCCTGCTGAATAACCAACCGTTGTCCCGGTTGAATGAAACAACATTACGCCGGGCGATAAGCGTTGTCCCTCAGCGCGTACATCTGTTTAGCGCTACCCTGCGCGACAACCTCCGCCTGGCGTCTCCGACCGCCAGTGATAATCAGTTGATAGCCACTCTGCGACAGGTCGGGCTGGACAAATTGCTGCTCGACAGTGGCCTTGACTGCTGGCTGGGAGAAGGGGGACGTCAGCTATCGGGAGGAGAGCTACGTCGACTGGCTATCGCCCGGGCACTCCTGCATGATGCCCCGCTGATGCTGTTGGATGAACCTACCGAAGGGCTTGATGCCACAACAGAAAGTCAAATTCTTGATTTACTTCACCGGGTTATGCAGGGAAAAACCGTGCTGATGGTGACCCATCGTTTACGTGGACTGTCCCGCTTTAATCAAATTGTCATCATCGATAATGGCAAAATGATTGCTCAGGGTGATCCGCTGACGCTGCTGGTCCAGCGTGTATCGGTTTATAAGGGGAAATGAAATGGCTCTTGTTCGTCTTTCTCGTCAATCACTTACTTTCCCACCGCCCAATCAGGCTTTGGACGATCCGAATGGTTTATTAGCGGTTGGCGGTGATCTCAGCCCGGAACGTCTGTTGATGGCCTATCAATGTGGCATTTTTCCCTGGTTTTCCCCCGGTGATCCGGTTTTATGGTGGTCTCCCGATCCACGCGCTGTTTTACCGCCAGAACAGTTTCATCTTAGTCGCAGTATGAAGCGTTTTCATCAACGCTCCCCTTATCAGGTGACCCTGAATCACGCTTTTACAGCCGTTATTAACGGCTGTGCCCGCCATCATGAGCAGGGTAGCTGGATCACCGCCGATATGATATCTGCCTACTGTCGGCTGCATCAGGCGGGCCAGGCGCACTCTGTCGAGGTATGGCATAACGATGCCCTGGTTGGCGGGTTGTATGGCATCGCACAAGGTGCGCTGTTCTGCGGTGAATCGATGTTCAGCGTGGCTGAAAACGCATCCAAAACCGCGCTTCTGGTATTTTGCCAGGCATTTATCGCAGGGGGCGGAAAATTAATTGACAGCCAGGTACTGAATCCCCATACCGCTTCTTTAGGTGCACGGGAAATTTCCCGCAGCGATTATCTTGCTCAGCTGGCAGTATTACGTTACGGCGGTCTGGCCGAGAATTTCTGGTTACCGCGCGTGCTATTTAACCGTCATGACCATCCATAATCTGATGATTCCAGGATGAAAGCGTACTAATAATGGATACAGATAAGTATCCTGCCTGGCAGTCTGGCTCAGAATACTGCCCCATTGACTCTCCGTGTCCGTCCATTTTATGGCTCATCGCGAGAAATGTTTTCCGCATATTTTTGCCATAATGATATAATAGCAAGACGGTTTCTGCCTGTTGCGCCATCGCTATTCGGGAATCATAAGCGTCAGATAACATCCATTGTTCTGTCACGCCCCTTTTTATGCGTGCCTGATTTATCTTTCTCAGGCTGCGTTGATAATGATGCAATCAGGTGGGCAAAGGATCGTTTGCCAGCGTACGCAAACACCAGACTTTACATACTCACTGAACTTCGGCATTATCTTGCCGGTTCAAAATTACGGTAGTGATACCTCAGAGGACTCGATGGCCAAAGAAGACAATATTGAAATGCAGGGCACCGTACTGGATACGTTGCCTAATACTATGTTCCGCGTAGCACTGGAAAACGGTCACGTGGTCACTGCACATATTTCCGGTAAAATGCGCAAAAACTACATCCGTATTCTGACGGGCGATAAAGTGACTGTCGAGCTGACTCCCTACGACCTGAGCAAAGGCCGCATTATCTTCCGCAGTCGCTAAACGTTTTCTCTCTTAGCTTAGAGCCTATTCCACTTGGTTATTGGTGCAGCCAGTCTGGGCACGGATAACGCGGAGAAACCGTAGCGTACAGGTAGTACGTGAGGATTTCGGGCACTGCCCAGGGCCAGAATGGCAAGTAAAATAGCCTAATGGGCCAGGCTCTTAATAGCATCAAAAACAAAAGGCCGGGAATATCCCGGCCTTTTGGTATTTTATCATCAGAAATGAAAATTAATGGGCGGCTTCGGGTTTACGCTTTTGTGCGCTCAGGAAATCACAGGCCAGCATACCTTTCTCTTTATTCAGGGTGACTGTCACCTGCCCCCCATTCACCAGCGAACCAAACAGCAATTCATTAGCCAGTGGTTTTTTCAGATTATCCTGAATCACTCGCGTCATAGGACGTGCGCCCATCATCCGGTCATAGCCTTTATCCGCCAGCCAGTCCCGCGCCTCCTGGCTCACTTCCAGTGAGACACCTTTTTGATCCAACTGAACCTGTAGTTCGACAATAAATTTATCGACCACCTGATGGATAATGGCGGTGGAAAGATGCTCGAACCAGATAATATTGTCGAGACGATTACGGAATTCCGGGGTGAAAATCCTCTTGATCTCATCCATTGCGTCAGTGGTGTTATCCTGGTGGATAAGGCCAATTGATTTACGCTCTGTTTCACGTACACCAGCATTGGTGGTCATCACCAGGATGATATTGCGAAAATCTGCCTTACGGCCATTATTATCCGTCAGCGTGCCGTTATCCATCACCTGTAATAACAGATTAAAAACATCCGGATGCGCCTTTTCGATCTCATCAAGCAATAACACCGCATGCGGATGTTTGATCACCGCATCGGTCAGCAGCCCTCCCTGATCAAATCCTACATAACCTGGCGGTGCACCAATCAGACGGCTGACTGTATGATGTTCCATGTACTCAGACATATCAAAGCGTAGTAACTCAATACCTAACGCTTTCGCCAGCTGTACCGTGACTTCTGTTTTGCCGACCCCTGTTGGCCCGGCAAACAGGAAAGATCCGATCGGTTTATGTTCATGGCCCAGTCCGGCACGCGCCATTTTTATCGATTCCGTTAACGCTTCTATCGCTTTATCCTGACCAAAGACCAGCAATTTCAGGCGTTCACTCAGATTCTTCAGAGTATCACGATCACTTTGTGATACATGCTGTTCCGGAATACGGGCGATGCGGGCAACGACAGATTCGATATCTGCGACATTGACCGTTTTCTTCCGTTTACTGACCGGCATTAACTGCACTCTGGCCCCCGCCTCATCAATCACGTCAATCGCCTTATCCGGTAAATGACGATCATTAATATATTTCACTGACAGTTCCACGGCAGCACGAACGGCTTTTGCGGTATAGCGCACATCATGATGGGCCTCATATTTGGGTTTCAGGCCGTTAATGATCTGGATGGTTTCTTCTATTGTCGGTTCGATGATATCTATCTTCTGAAAACGACGCGCAAGGGCCCGATCTTTCTCAAAAATATGACTGAATTCGAGGTAAGTCGTTGAACCTATTACCCTAATTTTGCCACTAGAAAGCATCGGCTTAATCAAATTGGCAGCATCAACCTGTCCTCCTGATGCGGCACCAGCACCGATAATCGTGTGGATCTCGTCAATGAACAAAATACTGTTACTATCCTGTTCGAGTTGTTTGAGCAACGCTTTGAAACGTTTTTCAAAATCACCCCGATATTTTGTCCCGGCCAACAGGGCACCTATATCCAGCGAATAGAGGGTGCAATCCTCCATAATCTCAGGCACATTACCCTGCACAATTCGCCAGGCCAGCCCTTCGGCAATGGCCGTTTTGCCGACACCAGACTCGCCCACCAGCAAAGGGTTATTTTTCCGCCGACGGCACAACACCTGAATCGTGCGCTCCAGCTCTTTTTCACGCCCGACCAGCGGGTCAATCCCTCCGATACGCGCCAGCTGGTTGAGGTTAGTGGTGAAATTCTCCATCCGTTCTTCACCCGCCACTTGCTCTTCGTTATTGCTATCAGACGGGTTCTCACAACGACTGGCAAAAGGGCCTGAGTCGCCTTTACGTGTACCATGGGCAAGAAAATTGACCACATCAAGACGGCTGACTTCGTGTTTGCTCAGCAAATAAGCCGCATGGGACTCCTGCTCGCTAAAAATAGCGACCAAAATATTCGCACCGGTGACCTCATGATGGCCTGAAGACTGAACATGAAAAACAGCACGCTGCAATACCCGCTGAAAACTCAGCGTTGGCTGGGTTTCGCGATCTTCAGTTGCCGGCAGGATCGGTGTCGTTTGTTCGATAAAAGTTTCCAGTTCCTGATGCAGCACCGCCAGATCGACCGCACATGCTTCAAGGACTTCACGCGCCGAGGTATTACTCAGTAGCGCCAGTAATAAATGCTCGACGGTCATGAACTCATGACGGCATTCACGCGCTCTGGCGAACGCCATATTCAGGCTGAGTTCCAGTTCTTGATTGAGCATAGGCACCTTCCTTCAATTTTCATGTCTGTATTCAGGCTTTCTCTAAGATACACAGTAATGGATGTCCATTTCCTCTTGCATACTCATTGACTATGTCGGCTTTGCTTTCCGCGACTTCAGCGGTAAACACGCCACAAATCGCCTGCCCCTGATAATGAACGGTTAGCATCAGTTGCGTAGCACGTTCTGTATCATAAGAAAAGAATTTTTGTAATACTTCAACAACAAATTCCATGGGAGTATAGTCGTCATTAAGCAGTATTACTTTATACATCGAAGGCGGCTTAAGCGCATGATGTATCTTCTTTTCCACCTCTTGATCAGCATCAAACCACTCTTTGTTGCCCATAATCTGGTTTATCATCCGTTACTATTGTTCACCGACAGTGATCTTATTATTGATCAAAATCGTTTTATGCAATCTACAATAGATCATAGATAACTATCATCTATTACTTCTATCCACAAGCGATACCTCTTATCCTGGCATAACGTTAACTGGTTCAAAATTTCATTCATTGCTTATCTTTCTTATCTGTCAATGGCTTGACGCAAGGCGGCATTTCGCGATACAGCTAACCCAAAAGTGACCTGATGGGCAACGAGTACAATGACTCATGAAGGATGTCGCGATATGAAAACAGGTACTGTTAAGTGGTTCAACAATGCTAAAGGATTCGGTTTTATCTATCCTGATGATGGTGGTGAAGATATTTTCGTTCACTATTCCGCGATTAAAATGGAAGGCTACCGAACGCTAAAAAGCGGACAAGCGGTTCAGGTCGATATTCAGCAAGGGGCAAAGGGCAATCATGCCAGCCTCGTTCTTCTGGTAAGCCCGGAAATCACCGCCTGATCTGCGACTCACTTCGACGCTCCCGGCGGCAAAATATCCACGCCGAGGGTGACTATTTGCCCTCGCCAGTGCTGTTCCGGATAGTCGTTAGCCGTTGATAACCGCCGGGCGAATAACCCCTGCGATGGCGTTAACAGAGAACCTATTGCTGGCCAGCACGGCTGGGTCATTTGCGCTAAATCAACCGGCTTCACAATTATAGAAAAAAGTCTTTTATTCCCTGCTGAATCAGCATAACCTAAAAGATGTATATTAAATACACCTTTAAGGATAATAATTATGTTTTGTGTGCAATGTGAACAAACCATCCGTACTCCGGCAGGCAATGGTTGCGCTTACGCCCAGGGGATGTGCGGTAAAACGGCGGAAACGTCTGACCTGCAGGATCTGCTGATCGCAGCCCTGCAAGGCTTATCCGCCTGGGCGATAGAAGCCCGCCACTATGGCATTATTGATCATCAGGTTGACAGCTTCTCTCCCCGTGCTTTCTTCGCCACACTGACCAACGTTAATTTCGACTCGTCACGCATCATCAGTTACACACGTGAAGCTATCACTCTGCGCGAAGCGCTGAAACAACAATGCCTGGACAGAGACAGACACGCCACCACCGATCATCCACAGGCTAGCCTGCAACTGGTCAGTGATGATATCGGGGATTTGCAACGGCAGGCGGCAGCGTTTGCGCCCAACAGAGATAAAGCCGCGATAGGTGAAAATATTCTCGGCTTACGTTTATTGTGTCTGTATGGCCTGAAAGGCGCGGCGGCGTATATGGAGCACGCGCATGTGCTCGGTCAGTACGATAACGCTATTTACGCACAATACCATCAAATTATGGCATGGCTGGGCCGCTGGCCTGCCGACAGCGATGCGTTGCTGGAGTGCGCGATGCAAATTGGCCAGATGAATTTCAAGGTGATGAAGTTACTGGATGCTGGCGAAACCACGCAGTATGGCCACCCTACCCCCACCACCGTCAATGTTAAAATGAGCGCCGGTAAATGTATCCTGATTTCCGGTCATGATCTGAACGATCTGTACCATCTGCTGGTACAGACCGAAGGGACGGGTATCAACGTCTATACCCATGGAGAGATGCTGCCAGCACACGGTTACCCGCAACTGCGCCGGTTCGAACATCTGGTCGGCAATTATGGCAGTGGCTGGCAAAATCAACAGGTTGAATTTGCGCGTTTTCCTGGCCCGGTCATTATGACCTCTAACTGTATTATTGATCCTGATGTCGGCGGCTACCGTGATCGCATCTGGACCCGCAGTATGGTCGGCTGGCCGGGTGTTAACCATCTTACCGGCAATGACTTCTCTGCCGTTATCGCCCAGGCACAACAGATGGCGGGATTTCCGTACAGCGAAATTCCCCATCTGATCACCGTCGGTTTTGGCCGTCAGACCCTGCTGGCGGCCGCAGATTCCCTGCTCGATCTGGTAGAACGTAAAAAACTGCGTCATATCTTTCTGGTCGGAGGCTGTGATGGCGCAGATGATGAACGTCACTACTTTACCGATTTTGCTACCCGCGTGCCGGAAGATTGTCTGATCCTGACCCTGGGCTGTGGTAAGTATCGTTTTAATAAACTGGATTTCGGCAGCCTTGAAGGATTACCACGCCTGCTGGATGTCGGACAGTGTAATGACGCCTATTCAGCGGTTATTCTGGCGGTAACGCTGGCCGAAAAACTGGGTTGTGAAGTCAACGATCTGCCTTTGTCACTGGTACTGTCATGGTTTGAGCAGAAAGCGATCGTCATTCTGCTGACACTGCTGTCACTGGGCGTCAAAAATATTGTTACCGGCCCGACCGTTCCCGCCTTCCTGACCCCTGATCTGCTCGCGATCCTTCAGCAAAAGTTTAGTTTGCAGGCGGTCAGCGACGCTGAACAGGATATGCGGCAACGCTTGTGTGCCTGAGGAGAGAATACAATGACCATTCCAGTTCCATCATGCCCGTGGCGCATGCAGGTTCATCACATCCAACAGGAAACCGCGGATGTCTGGACGCTTTCCCTGCTGTGTCACGAATATTACCCTTACCAGGCCGGACAATATGCACTGGTTAGCATCCATCACTCTTCCGAAATACTACGTGCCTACTCGCTCTCTTCCACCCCAGGCGTCAGCGAATATATCACCCTGACTATTCGCCGGATTGATAACGGTATCGCCTCTCAGTGGTTAACACAGGAAGTGAAACGGGGTGACTATCTCTGGCTATCCGATGCGATGGGCGATTTTACCTGTGAAGATAAAACCACCGATCAGTTCCTGATGCTGGCTGCGGGCTGTGGTATTACACCGCTCATGTCGATGCGTCGCTGGCTGGCTCGCTATCGTCCGCAGGCGGATGTACAGATGATCTTTAATGTTCGCTCCCCGCGCGATGTTATTTTTGCTGATCAATGGCATCAGTATCCCGTCACCCTGGTGGCCGAATATGACGCCAGCGCAGGCTTTGTTGCTGGCCGACTGAGCAAGGAGCTACTGCAACAAGTCCCGGATCTGGCCGCACGTACCGTGATGACCTGCGGCCCCTCCCCCTATATGGCGTGGGTGGAACGCGAGGTCAAAGCGCTGGGCGTGACCCATTTTTTTAAGGAGACATTCTTTACGCCCCCCTTGCAGAGCACCAGTCACGGCCTGAAATTGACTAAACTGAGTCAGGCAAAAGACTTTTACGCCCCGATCGGCAGCACGCTACTGGCAGCGCTGGAAAGCAATCATATTGCCGTGGCGACAGCCTGTCGCGCAGGTGTCTGTGGCTGCTGCAAAACCCGGATAGTTTCCGGAGAGTATCGCGTCAGTAGCACCATGACACTGAGCGATAGCGAGATTGCTGACGGTTATGTGCTGGCCTGTTCCTGCTACCCGCAAAGTAATGTCGTACTGGCGTAAATCCGCGCAGTATGGCGACCGCCGGGTGTCTCCCCTGCAGGAGACACCCGTTTATTGCCGTTATCGCGCAAAGGATTATCTATCTCACGCCCGGTGAAAAGAGCACGCCAAATGACAGTGCTAACGGGCTACTGTGGGGCATATTTCTCCAGTAACGCCTTCACGATGGCGAGGCTTTCCGCATCAGCAACACCGTCCCAGCGCGATGGCCGGAAGTGCATCTGAAAAGCGATAATCACCCGTTTTTGCTGCGCTGAGCTCATCTGTGGCGTGACCTGATAGCCATAACGAGCCAGTAAATCCAGCAGCTCGGTGCGGGCAACGGGTTGATCGGGCGGGCGACCATAGAGGTAAAATTGCACCCGGTCGGCATCGGGCCAGGCACCAATTCCCTGGCGGGCCAGCCATTGCCACGGAAAACACGGCCCGGGATCATCTTTACGCTGTGGCGCAATATCGGCATGTGCCACGATATTTTGCGGCGCAATGTGATAGCGGGCGATAATATCCTGTGCCAGCAGCACCAGCGTATCTATTTGTGCCTGATAAAACGGAGCAAATTTTTTCACTCCGGCGATCTCCTGCCAGCCGGGATTCTCCAGTTCAATACCAATCGAGGTATCGTTGAGATGAGTACGACCACGCCAGAAACTCACCCCCGCGTGCCAGGCGACATGTTCTTCAGCGACCAGTTGCCAGATACGCGGTTTACCATGATATACAGGCGGGTTTTGTGGGATCAGATAATGGGCACTGACCTGGTTTGCCGTCAATGTTGCCCGCGAAGTGACAAAATCACCTGCGGTGTAATGGATCACTAATACATTGACCCGCGGGAAAGCAGCCTCGGCAGGATAACGGGTATCAACCTGATAGTGACGATGTTCGATAACGCCTTTTTCGGTCACGCACCCCGTCAGTAATAATATGGCAGCAATCATCAGATACAGGCACTTCTTCACCACAGCAGCTCCTTGATGACCTCTGCAAAGTATGGGGCTGCCCTGAGCGGCAAGCCGATCCTGCTATCACACCGAAGATGAGACAGAGGAAATATATCAGTAGATGGCAAATTTGTATTAAATTTAACCATGCGGATGGTTAATATTTCACTTTTAACGCATAAATATTGCATAATTATTCTGTAGCAGGTAATGTTTATCACTTCAATGGCTATTCGAATCAAACCACCCCGATGAGTATTAACCTAAACGGCATTAACTGCTTCTACGGTGCCCACCAGGCACTTTTCGATATTACCCTGGATTGCCCCCAGGGTGAAACACTGGTACTGCTTGGCCCCAGTGGCGCCGGGAAAAGTTCGCTGTTGCGTGTTCTCAATCTGCTGGAAATGCCACGCTCAGGAACCTTAGCCATCGCCGATCATCACTTTGACTTTACCCAGACACCCTCTGATAAAGCGATCCGCGAACTGCGCCGCAATGTCGGCATGGTTTTTCAGCAATATAATCTGTGGCCACATTTGACCGTTCAGCAAAATCTGATCGAAGCACCGTGCCGTGTACTGGGCCTCAGCCAGCAGCAGGCGCTGACCCGTGCCGGAAAATTGCTGGAACGCCTGCGTCTGACAGACTACGGCGATCGTTATCCGCTGCATCTCTCTGGTGGCCAGCAACAGCGTGTGGCGATTGCGCGCGCTTTAATGATGGAACCTCAGGTTCTGCTATTTGATGAACCGACGGCGGCACTCGATCCGGAAATCACCGCGCAGATAGTCAGTATTATCCACGAACTGGCAGGAACCGGGATTACGCAGGTGGTTGTCACTCATGAAGTCGAAATGGCACGTAAAATCGCCAGTCAGGTGATCTATATGGAAAATGGACATATTATTGAGCAAGGGGACGCCGGTTGTTTTAGCCATCCACAAACGGATGCCTTTAAAAACTATCTTTCACACTAATATGTTCAGGAAATTAACAATGAAAAAAGTACTGATTGCCGCACTTCTGGCAAGTCTGAGCCTGTCAGCCACCGCTGGCCAGACCCTTCATTTCGCCACTGAAGCTTCCTATCCTCCCTTTGAATCCATCGATGCCAGCAATCAGATTGTCGGTTTTGACGTCGACTTAGCCAATGCGTTGTGTAAAGAGATCGATGCCACCTGTACTTTTACTAATCAGGCGTTTGACAGCCTGATCCCCGGTCTTAAATTCCGCCGTTTTGACGCGATTATGGCTGGCATTGATATCACCCCCGAGCGCGAAAAACAGGTGTTGTTTACCATCCCCTATTATGACAACTCCGCGCTGTTCATCGGCCAGCAAGGTAAATTTAGCGATATCGAACAACTGAAAGGTAAGAAAGTCGGTATCCAGAACGGCACGACCCATCAGCGATTTATTAATGATAAATATCCTGATATCACCACCGTGCCCTATGACAGTTATCAGAATGCCAGACTGGATCTGCAAAATGGTCGTATTGATGCCGTATTTGGCGATACCGCAGTGGTCGCTGAATGGCTGAAAGATAATCCGAAACTGGCCCCCATTGGTAATAAAGTCACCGATAAAGACTATTTTGGCTCCGGGGTTACTATTGCACTACGTCAGGGAAATAGCGCACTGCAACAGCAATTTAATACTGCGCTGGAAAAGATAAAAAACGACGGCACTTACCAGGTTATCTATGATAAATGGTTTAAAAAGTAATAATAAATGAATGATTTTTTTCCCTTAGTTAACGCCGCCGGAATGACCGTTGGTCTTGCGCTTTGTGCTCTGGTTATCGGTCTTGTGCTGGCGATGCTGTTTGCCGTCCTTGAGTCTGCAAAATGGCGGCCACTGGCATGGACGATGACTGGCATCGTCACTATTCTGCGCGGGCTGCCGGAAATTCTGGTGGTGTTGTTTATCTATTTCGGTTCGTCACAGCTGTTACTGACCCTTGCCGATGGTTTTACCATCGATCTCGGGATCATGCAGATCCCGGTTAAGCTGCCGATTGAGAACTTTGACGTCAGTCCGTTTCTGTGTGGTGTTATTGCCTTGTCCCTGCTTTACGCCGCCTATGCCTCACAAACTCTGCGTGGCGCATTAAAAGCGATACCCCAGGGGCAATGGGAAGCGGGTCAGGCGCTGGGGCTATCGAAAGGGGCGATTTTCTTCCATCTGATAATGCCTCAGATGTGGCGTCATGCATTACCGGGGCTCGGTAATCAGTGGCTGGTACTGCTGAAAGATACCGCCCTGGTGAGCCTCATCAGTGTCAACGACCTGATGCTGCAAACCAAAAGCATCGCTACCCGAACCCAGCACCCCTTCACCTGGTATATTGTTGCGGCTGCTATTTATCTGGTGATTACCCTGATAAGCCAGTATGTCCTTAAACTGATCGAGCTGCGTACAACACGTTTCGAACGGAGGCCAGGTTGATGTTTGCCTATTTACCGGAATTGCTCAAAGGACTCCCGGTCAGCCTGACGCTAACCGTAGCTTCTATTATTGTCGCACTGATCCTTGCGCTGATACTGACGATTGTACTGACGTTAAAAACCCCCGTACTGGCCACCCTCGCCCGTATCTACATTACCTTGTTTACCGGTACGCCCCTGCTGGTACAAATCTTTCTGATTTACTACGGGCCGGGACAATTTCCGACACTGCAGAATTATCCATTACTCTGGCATCTGATTTCTGAGCCCTGGCTCTGTGCGATGATTGCCTTATCACTGAACAGCGCGGCCTACACAACCCAGCTATTTTACGGCGCTATCCGCGCGATTCCGGCCGGGCAATGGCAATCCTGTTACGCGCTGGGAATGAGTAAAAAGGACACCCTCGCCATCCTGCTGCCTTACGCCTTCAAACGAGCGCTCTCCTCCTACTCTAACGAGGTGGTACTGGTCTTTAAGAGCACTTCGCTGGCCTATACCATTACCCTGATGGAGGTAATGGGATACAGCCAGCTACTCTATGGCCGTACTTACGATGTGATGGTATTTGGTGCCGCTGGTCTTATCTACCTCGTGGTTAACGGTTTGCTGACATTACTGATGCGGTTAGTGGAACGTAAAGCGCTGGTATTCGAACGATAATCCCCCTGCACTCCCCCTTTCTATTTATGCGCCTGTTGTATCAGGCGCTGATTTTTTGTCGCCGATATAAAATATTTATACATTTTTATTGAATATAAATTCATTTAGTGGCATGGTAAAAATCAGCCACCAATCTGGCATAACATCACAGGAATGAAGGACAGGGGTTTTATAATGAAAAAGTTAGTTCTGATCGCACTGCTGGGTTGTTTCACTTTCAGCGCCACAGCCACGGAACAAATCCGTTTTGGTGTCTCCGCAACCAATCCACCGTTTGAATCAATGGATGAAAATAATCAAATCGTCGGTTTTGATCTCGATCTGGCAAAAGCGTTATGTCATCAAATGCAGGTGAGCTGTACGTTTACCAATCATGCTTTCGACAGTCTGATCCCGGCGCTGAAATTTAAAAAATATGACGCGGTGATTTCCGGTATGGATATTACCCCGGAACGCAGCAAACAGGTGGCCTTTAGCGACCCCTATTACGCTAACTCAGCACTGGTGATCGCCAGAAAAGAGGCTTTCCACTCCTTTGACGATCTGAAAGGAAAGCGTATTGGTATGGAAAACGGCACCACTCATCAGAAATATCTGCATGACAAACATTCTGATATTGAAACCGTCGCTTATGATAGTTACCAGAACGCATTTATCGATCTGAAAAATGGCCGTATTGATGGTATATTTGGCGACACTGCCGTGGTGAATGAGTGGCTGAAAACCAACCCGCAACTGGGTGCCGCTACCCCTAAGGTCACTGACCCACAATACTTTGGCAACGGTCTTGGTATTGCCGTCCGCCAGGATAACAAAGCCTTGCTGGAAAAACTCAATGCCGCACTGAGTGCCATTAAAGCTGACGGCACTTATCAACATATCAGTGAGCAATGGTTTGCAGAGTAAACTGAGCTGACTGACAGGAAGCAGCACCTCACGGCTGGTTTTTCCGCACCAGCAGTGTCAGGACTTCATAGTGCGCAGTGTGCGGAAACATATCGAACAACTGCGCACGTTCAATCCTATAATCAGATAACCGCACGATATCCTGGGCCATCGTCTTTGCGTTACAGCTCGAATAGATAATATAACGAGGCGCTATCCGGGATAAATAATCACATAGCTGACTTCCTGCTCCCCGCCGGGGTGGATTGAGCACCACCAGATCAGGGATCGCCTCTTCATCACTCACAAACTGCGTCAAATCCAGCGCCTGAAAATGTAAATTATGCAGTCCCAGCGCTGTGGCAGACTGTCTGGCACTGGCTATCGCTTCCGGGGCTATCTCAATGCCGGTCAGTCGCATCTGCGCATTAGCACAATGCAGACCGAATCCGCCAACACCACAAAACAGATCCCACATATGGCTGACGGGCAGTGTCGCCACCCAGTCACGGGCCGTGGCATAGAGCTGACTGGCGATATGCGGATTGGTCTGGAAAAAACTTTGTGGCCGGAGCCACAGTGGTACACCGTTAAAGTTTTCCGCCAGCGCCTTCTGTTCACTGAGCAAAATCTCCTGCTCACCTTCAATGATGGCCATGTGTACTGGCTGGATATTCGCACTGATAACTTTTAATTGCGGTAATTGTGTTTGCAGCCACGGTAACGCCGCGCGCAATTGCGCAATTTTCGTCGTTGAGCGCAGGACAAAACGCAACATGATCCCGCCATCCAGCTGGCTTTCGGTTAACAACAGATATTTCAGCTCGCCACGGCGACGGGCAATATTATAGGGAGTTAACCCAGCGCGAATAATCAATGTTTTCAGCACCGCAAATACCGGGGCAAAACGGGCGGGATAGAGCGGACAAGCGGTCAAATCTTGTGCAGCACCATCACGATGACACACACCCAGCAGCGGGCGTTCAACACTCCCACTCACCACCATTTTGGCTTTATTACGAAATCCCGCTTGCGGGCCGCAAACTGGCGCTTCCCATTTCGCGACCGGTATCTCTGCCAGCAACATCCTGAGATCAGCCATCTTATCGGCGATTTGCTGTGTTAACGGCCGATCCAGCCACTGACAGGATCGACAACGTCCCATATCGTAAAGTGTGCAATGCATAGGTCTAACCTTCAGGTCATCAGCAACAGGAAGAGGATTATTGTAAGCGGAAAAACCGACGGCATGGCGCAGGCACAAATATCAGTACCAGCACCAGAATATCGGGCAGTTTCTGCAGCAAGAGTGAATGCAAAATCTCCCGTTTCGACTCACCCGCAATACTAAACAGCTCCGGGTAGCCATAGCCCAGTGAAGCCGCCCAAAGATAGCCGGTAATAATAATTTGCGTCAGCAGCAAAATCCATCGTGCCAGATTACGTCCTTTTATCAGCGCAAAGGCACACCAGATCTCCGTGAATACCAGCGATAAACTGGCGAGAAACACCCCGGTTAATGTCCAGGTCTGTACGCTACGATGAATAAATTCCTCGATACCATTAATACCTAAATGATTAACAATCATAATTAAATCAATGCCACGATTCAGAATGATAGCAAACGCTGCCACCTGAATCAGCGCAGGGACATTAAGCCGGGCATGGGATGAGTATGTTTTAGTCAATAGAGCCAATCGGGATTTCTTTTTATAAAAAAACAGCGCGAACACTGTTTTATTTTACCTTAAATTTCAGCTTGTTGATCACCGTATTGCCGCCATATATCAGCTGTTTTTCAGCGCTGATGATCGACATGATCACAACCGTTATCATTATCAGAAAAAAACAAGCCATTAATCGCGCAAATTCACTGATCATCCGCATCTACTGATGCGGGTGACCAGTACCCGGTGAACCCGAAGCTGATTTGCTATCGATTATTTTTTTAGCGGACATTTATCTCTGCGGCTTAACCAGCTATCGATAAACAGAGAACATAACGCCCCTGAGGCACACCAGAACACCGCACTGAACAGCCAGGCGAGTTGTTGCCATAATGTATCCTGGTCTGTGAAAAAAAGCTGCATGATAACCAGACAAACTGGCATCGCCAGCATCGCCCCCAGCAGGGGTCGAATTACACGTCTGCCGGAAGAAAGACAGCTTGCGGTCGCCCCGGGGAGCAAAAAAAGCAGCAGTCCCATCTGTGGGTAGTCGGCGACCTGAAAAGTACAATTCATACTTAATAACAATAATAAAAAGACCATCGTAAATAGACAGAAGCCGCAAATGATATCGATCCGGGCATTTTCTGATTTCACAATATTCTCCTTATTCAGTCTTTGAGCCTGCCATCACAGTGGCTCAGATCAGATTAGATATTCTGTCATTCCATGGACATTTGCTTCCTTCTCACAGGATAAACAGATTGCTACTAGCGGCAGCACTCATGAAGGATTAAACTACTATCGGTTATAATGGGATATCAGAAGCAGGATTCGGAATAACATCAATACTGAATCAACCTTAGACCAGATACCCGCTTCCTTCAATGTGTTACTCGTAAGCAATAAGTTGGATTTTGTGAATATAAATGTTGCAGATTTGTTAAACGGAAATTACATTCTGTTATTATTTGTTGTACTGGCGTTAGGTCTCTGCCTCGGGAAAGTGCGCATTGGCTCAGTACAACTCGGTAATTCCATTGGTGTTTTAGTTGTTTCATTATTATTAGGACAGCAACATTTCAGTATTAATACTGATGCCCTGAATCTGGGGTTTATGTTGTTTATCTTCTGTGTCGGTATCGAAGCCGGCCCCAACTTTTTTTCTATTTTTTTCCGCGACGGGAAAAACTATCTGATGCTCGCCCTGGTGATGGTTGGCAGCGCAGTACTGCTGGCGACAGGCCTGGGAAAACTGCTGGGCTGGGATATTGGTCTGACCGCAGGAATGCTGGCCGGCTCGATGACCTCGACCCCCGTCCTGGTGGGCGCAGGGGACTCATTACGCCATTTTGGCTTATCCAGTGAGCAACTGGCATTATCGCTTGACCATTTGAGTCTGGGTTATGCCCTGACTTATCTGGTTGGCCTGGTCAGTTTGATCGTTGGCGCACGCTATATGCCTCGCTTGCAGCATCAGGATCTGCAAACCAGCGCCCAGCAAATCGCCCGCGAACGTGGGCTTGATACTGACTCGAAACGCAAAGTCTATCTGCCGGTGATTCGCGCCTATCGCGTTGGCCCGGAGCTGGTGGCATGGACCGACGGTAAAAACCTGCGCGAATTGGGCATCTATCGCCAGACAGGCTGTTATATTGAACGGATCCGGCGTAATGGTATTCTGGCAAATCCCGATGGCGATGCGGTACTGCAAATGGGGGATGATATTGCGCTGGTCGGTTATCCGGATGCGCACGCCCGCCTCGATCCCAGCTTCCGTAATGGTAAAGAGGTCTTTGATCGCGACCTGCTGGACATGCGTATCACCACCGAAGAAATTGTGGTGAAAAATAATAGTGTTGTCGGCCGCCGTCTAGTTCAGCTAAAACTGACTGATCATGGTTGCTTCCTGAACCGCGTGATCCGCAGCCAGATTGAAATGCCTATTGATGATAACGTCGTGCTCAATAAAGGCGATGTTTTACAGGTCAGCGGTGATGCTCGCCGGGTTAAAGCCATTGCGGATCGTATCGGTTTTATCTCCATTCACAGCCAGATGACCGACCTGCTGGCTTTCTGCGCCTTTTTTATTATTGGCCTGATGATCGGTATGATCTCTTTCCAGTTCAGTAATTTTAGCTTTGGCCTCGGTAACGCAGCGGGGTTGTTGTTTGCAGGGATTATGCTCGGCTTTTTACGCGCCAACCATCCAACCTTCGGCTACATTCCACAAGGTGCGCTAAACATGGTGAAGGAATTTGGTCTGATGGTATTTATGGCTGGCGTCGGTTTGAGTGCTGGTGCCGGGATCGGCAACGGTCTCGGGTCGATAGGAGGACAGATGCTGGTGGCGGGATTGATCGTTAGCCTGTTACCGGTTGTTATCTGCTTTCTGTTCGGTGCCTATGTTCTGCGTATGAACCGCGCGATGTTATTCGGTGCGATGATGGGGGCACGTACCTGTGCCCCGGCAATGGAAATCATCAGCGATACGGCACGCAGTAACATTCCAGCCCTGGGTTATGCCGGCACTTATGCCATTGCCAATGTGCTGCTCACCCTCGCCGGAACCCTGATTGTTATCATCTGGCCAGGAATTTGAGAATTTTTTAATAAAAAACGCCGAAAAGCAGAACTTTTAGCGCTATTATCAGTCATAAGTAATGCCACTGCTTTTCTTTGATGTCCCCATTTTGTGGAGCCCATTAACCCCGCCATTTTGGTTCAAGGTTGATGGGTTTTTTATTACCTGAAAGTCAGTGTCGCTGTTGTTCGCGCGCTCACTTTTTCGCCTGCTGCCGAACAGATCCCTGCGAATGCTATTGTGAGGTAAAATATCGCAGGTCAGTCAGATAATAGTACTTTACCTCATCACTGCCACTGCTTATTGTGAGTGGCTTATTGTTGTTGGCTATCAGAAATCAGTCCATATGCTGGAAAATATCAACGCAGTGCTCTTTAATTTAGTCAACGCCACTCCGGTCTCCTCGCCCTGGGCGATTCGTCTTGCAACGCTGATCGCCCGGGATGTTATTTTTATTATCCCCTTACTGACCGTCGCATTATGGTTATGGCGGCCCGCTCAGCGCCCGCTGGTGTTTAAAATTATCCTCGCATTGATGATAAGCCTTACCCTGTCATTCCTGTTCGGTTATCTGTTTCCCCATCAACGCCCTTTTGCCGCCAGAACAGGTTATCAATTCCTGTATCATTTACCGGACAACTCCTTTCCCAGTAATCACGGCACTATCTGTTTCACTTTTGCGGTAGCCTTTCTGTGCTGGCACCGTTTCTGGTCTGGCACTTCATTGATGATTATTGCCTGTGCGATTGCCTGGTCTCGCGTTTATCTCGGTGTCCACTGGCCGCTGGATATGTTAGGGGGGCTGCTGACCGGAATATGCAGTTGTCTGGTGGCGTGGCTACTCTGGCCAGTCTGGGGATGCGCGGGGTATCACTACCTGCAAAACCAATATCGTTCCTGTTTCTCTCTGCTGATTCGTAAAGGCTGGATACGTGACTAACCGCGACCTGACAGGTAGAATGAGCCGCTAAATCCTGTTGTCATGGCTCATTTAAGCACAGAGGGAATATGGAAACACGTCGTGATGAACGTATTAACTTACTCATTCAGGCACTGAAATCCAGTGATAAACTGCATTTAAAAGAGGCGGCTGCGCTACTTGGTGTCTCAGAAATGACGATTCGTCGCGATCTGAATGGCCGCCCGGAGCCAGTGGTGCTATTGGGGGGGTATATCGTCCTCGAACCACGCAGTGTTAGCCATTATCTGCTGAGTGACCAGAAAACGCGGCTGGTGGATGAAAAGCGCCGTGCCAGTCATCACGCTGCCAGCCTGCTGAAAGCACACCAGATGGCCTTTTTTGACTGCGGCACAACCACCCCGTGGATTATTGACGCGATTGATAATTCGCTCCCCTTTACAGGCATCTGTTATTCACTGAACACGTTTCTCGCGCTCCAGGAAAAACCGCAGTGTCAGGTTATTCTGTGTGGCGGCGAATTTCACGCCAGCAATGCGATATTTAAGCCACTCGACCCCGGCGATACCTTAAGTCATCTCTGCCCGGATATCGCTTTTTATTCAGCGGCTGGCATTGACGTGAAACAAGGCGCAACCTGTTATAACCTCGAAGAGCTTCCGGTTAAACATTGGGCGATGCGCAGTGCAAACTACCATGTGCTGGTGGTTGATCACAGTAAATTCGACAAAATCAGACCCGCGCGCATGGGGGACTTATCCCATTTTGATGTCATCGCCAGTGATATTTGTCCTGACGATGATTTACTGGCACTAGCCAAAAAACAACAGATCTCGCTGCTATATGGATAGCCACCCCTTGAGCGCAGCCAGGCCTATGAAAACAGGGCGTACAGTTTCATCAGCACAAAGTCGATCATCCGGCTAAAGAAGCCCCCCTGCTGTACGGCCTCCATAACAACTAATGGCCGCTGTTCAAGCATCTGATCATTAAGTTTAAAATCAATGGTTCCCACCACCTGCCCTTTACTGAGTGGCGCGGTCAGTTGTCCGTCTGCCAGGCTGTAACTGACGCGCAGATTCTTTATCTGCCCTTTCGGTAAGGTAATGGCGCTATTCTCTCCCGCCCCCAGCCGGACTTCATTACTATCACCCAGCCACACACGTTGCGTGGCAAAGGTGGCACCAGGCTTAACCGGTGTCACCGTTTCATAAAAGCGAAAACCCCAGTTCAGTAATTTTTCTGATTCAGAAAAGCGGATGCGATCATTCTTTGTCCCCAGCACCACGGCAATCAGACGCATATCTCCCTGGCGCGCCGAGGAGACGAGGTTATAGCCTGCGCCATCTGTGGTGCCGGTTTTCACACCATCGGCATTGAGATTAGCTTTCCATAACAATCGGTTGCGATTAGGCTGACGAATTTTATTAAAAGTGAACTCTTTTTCTTTATGAATGGCATAGACATCAGGCAGGTCATGGATCATGGCTTTCGTCAGCAATGCCATATCGCGCGCACTGCTGTATTGCCCCTGGGCGCTCAGACCATGAACCGTCATAAAAGTGGTATTGCTCAATCCCATCTTTTGCGCATAACTATTCATCAGGTTGACAAACGCATCCTGACTTCCCGCCACATAGTCGGCAATCGCCACACAGGCGTCATTACCGGACTGAATGATAACGCCCTTATTCAGATCAGCAACAGAGACTTGCATATCTGGTTTAAGGAACATCACTGATGAACCACGCAAGGCAGGATTCCCTTTGGCCCATGCATCACGGCCAATAGTCACGATATCGGTCGATTTTATTCTGCCCGATTTTAATGCCTGACCCACCACATAGCTGGTCATAATTTTGGTTAAACTTGCCGGATCCAGTCTGGCGTCAGCCTGACCTTCACTGAGCACTTTGCCACTGGCATAATCCATCAGAATCCAGGCTCGCGCCTCTATCACCGGTGCATCAGCGGACTGTTCTGCCGCCTGCACAACCGGCACAGCAAAAAAAAGAAACAGGCAACCTGCCACAAGGCTGCGAAAGGAAAAAGTGTCATGCGTCATAAAGTCACTCCAGTATCCTTGCCAGATAAAACCAGCCGTAATGCTTAGCGCCTGCTATACCGGGTGAGCCAGGCTCTTAGTTAGCACCACAACAAACGATGAGTAAAGCGCACAAATGGCTTTAACGAAACAATAAGTTGGTAAAGTTTTTAAAGTTTACCTAATCATCTGGCTTTGTGCGAAAACCGTGATATTTTTTAGCGATAATTATCAGGATCACGATAAGCGGTAAGTGTCAAGACAGTTATCACTCGGGGCTAATTTAAGCCACCTGTTTTTCCGTTGTGGCTCCACGATAGCAGTACTCCCGACACAGCAGCCTGACCACAGGCAATCGCCAATCCCCTCCCGATGTGAAACTGATCGCAAAATAAGCCTGAAAATGATTAATGACTAAATAATATCATCGTGATTATTGTGCCCCTGTGGCAGACTCAGACCCTATGAATCAATCATCCACGCCTTACTTCAGCACAGGGAACGGTCATGCGCAAAGGCAACACCATCGGTAAACTGCAGTATGTGCCGCCGCCGCTCGGCACGGTCGACGGCGGCAGCGCTAATCCGCCAGTGAAGAACGACTGGTGAGCCGAGTGGGGCGAGATGGTGCACAGCGGGCTCGATATCGTCGGCGCGATACCGGTGGTGGGCATTCTCGCCGATGGGGTTAACGCGGTTATCTATACCGCCGAAGGGGAGTATGGTCAGGCGGCACTGTCAGCCAGCTCGGCCGTGGTCAACTTTGTTCCCGGCGCAGGCGGGGTATTTAAAGCCGGAAAAATAGCCGCCCGGATTAATAAAGCGCTCGGTAAAACCAGTGCGGTGAAAGCGGTGGAGAAAACCGCTGCCCGCGAGGCGGAGAAAGCGGCAGTTAAATCTGAAGAGAAAATCGCCCTCAGTGCCAAAAAAGCAGGCAGTGAAAAAGGCGGCAGCCACCAGGGGCGCAACAGTCGCAAAAGCGATCCCTGCAAAATCCCGGCCGAGCCACTCTCGCTCCTGACCGGCCACCCGGTCAACGCCATTCTGGGCATCAAGGTACTGTATGGCGACGAGGATAACGACTTTGACTTCCCGGCAGCCGTACCCCTGACATGGCAGCGTTACTACTTTTCTGATGAGATGAGCAACGGCTGGCTGGGCCAGGGCTGGTTTCTGCCGCTGTCGCTGAGCATGCGCCAGCAGGATGAAATGCTGATATTCGCTGACGAACAGGGCCGGGACATCCGCTTCCCCTGTCCGCCACCCGGCGAACTGCCGGTGATGAATCATTATGAACAGCTGAAGGTCAGCCGACCTAAGGAAGACACGGTCTGCATCTGCGCCGCCGATGAATCCCGCCACTGGCACTTCAGCCATCACCCCCGGCGGACGGACAGAGTTTGAGTGGGACGCCACCAGCCAGCTTATCACTGAACGCCAGATGATTCGTGGCCATGATTATCTGTTACGCCATCACTATGACGAAACCGGCCACCGTATTCAGGTCAACCTTGACCAGCGGATTATCTGCGAAAGTGAACGTGATGCCCTGCACCGGGAGGTGCGCCGCAGCCAGGGGGCGATTTACAGCCGCTATCAGTATGACCAGGCCGGACGACTGAGCCGCCAGCGTGCCGGAAATTCGCGCCAGATTATGGTGGCAAGGGACTACCACTGGCGCAGTGACGGCCTGCTGATGCAGATGCGGGACATTCACAGCGGCACCCGAGATTACGGCTACGATGTACTGAAACGCCTGACCGCGGCCGGAAGGGAAACCTTTGCCTTCGACCCGGCGCATAACCTGCTCAGCGACCCCGCCGCAGCCGCATTAACTGACAACCGGCTGCAACAGTATGGCGATAAGCGCTACGAATACGATGATTTTGGCAATCTGACCACAAAGCACAGCGGCCGCAACGACATCCAGCAACTGCGCTGGAACGCCGAACATCAGCTGGAGCAGGTGGTCAGTATCCGCAATGGCAAAGCCCAACGCAGCCACTACGGCTATGACGGTTTTGGCCGCCGGACATGGAAACAGGACGCCAGCGGGGTCACGGTCTTTATCTGGGACGGTGACCGGCTGCTGAACGAAATCAGCGACCCGCGCAGCCACTTGTGGATTGACGAAGACGAGCACGGCTTCGCCCCGCTGGCGCAGGTCACCCACCGGACGGGCGAGGACAAACAAGCGGCGCGGATATACGGGTATCACAACGACGCCTCCGGCCTGCCGCGTGAACTGACCGATGCTCAGGGCAATATCGTCTGGTGGGCCGACTACCACGGCCAGGGGCTGCACCGCGCAGGAAAGAGCCCGCAACGGAGAGGAAATCCACCAGCCGCTGCGTTATCAGGGACAATACCATGACGCAGAAACCGGATTACACTATAATCGTTTTCGCTACTACGATCCGGAGTGTGGCCGCTTTATCAGCCAGGATCCGATTGGCCTGGCAGGTAGACTGAACCCGTATCAGTATGCGCCGGAACCGCTGACGTGGATTGATCCGTTGGGATTATCTTTTAAAGGTTTCCATACAGCAAAAGCTATACTTGTTGATAGCAAGGGAAATATAAAGAAATCGGTGATGTATTCAATGTGTTTATTTCGTCTCAAACATAATATTCGCGCTCAATAAAAGTACCAATGATCCTGTCATGCATTTCAAAAGATTTTGAGTACCCCAGTGTCTTACGATTCAGTCGCTTTAACCGGTTACGCAGATTCAGGTTTTCCCGTTCAATCCGCTGCGTGTAAAGCTTACCCCTGATATGTTTTTTATCCGGCAGTATGTCATATGCGCTGAAGTTATCGGTACACCAGAAGGCGACATGAAAACCTGACAGTAATCTCAGTAACCTGCGCAGTGTCTTTTTGCTCCTGCGCCCAAAAGTATGTGCAATAATACGTTTGAGACGAGGCTCCCACGCATACCACAGCCAGCGTTGCTGCTTTTTACTGCCAGCAAAAGACCACATCTCATCCACTTCACAGATAAGCTGGATTTGCTGATTATCCAGCGGAAACGTGGTTACACATCGTGGGGCGAGTTTTTTAAAGTGCGGACAACGGCATTAATGCTGATATGCAGAGTCCTTGCGGTATCGCGGATACCGGCATTATTCATGGCAAGGTCAACAATTTGTTCTTTCATGCCGGGCTGGCAGGCACGGTAAGCGTAATCGACCTGGAAAGTACGGCAGCATGACTGACAGCGATAGCGCTGAAATCCAGCTTTGCCCCGACCATGCTTTTTAACGGGTTCAGTTTGTTGACAAAACGGGCATGTTACATCAATTTTAGCCATCTGGCGCACCGGTTAAAAAGAGTAATTATACAACATGATAAACACGTTGAATACATGACCAGCGCGAATATGATGTTTGAGACAATATAAACACATTGAATACATCGCCCTCTCACTGTATGTAAGGAAAGGGAATAATCATACACTGTGACTTGTTTAACATCAGCGACTGATTATTTTATGAACTTACTCGTCAGATGAGCATCACTGTCGCGGCCGTTGCCTGGAGAGACGGAATTCCCTTTATCAACGCGATGCCGGACAACAGGCCATAATCCTGATTAAATTCAGTTACTATGCTACTTTACTGGCGACAGGTGTGCTTATCCTCGCATTATCTATTCTCCCCGGATATAGCTGTGACCTCACTGCATGATGTATACTCCGCCTTTTTCTGAGCAATGATCGTATAAACATGTCCCGGATTGGTTTTATCTCATTAGGTTGCCCGAAGAATCTCGTCGATTCAGAACGTATCCTGACCGAACTGCGCACCGAAGGTTATGATGTGGTTTCCCGTTATGACAACGCCGATATCGTGATCGTCAATACCTGTGGTTTTATCGATAGCGCCGTTCAGGAGTCCCTGGAAACCATCGGCGAAGCGTTGAAAGAAAACGGTAAAGTGATTGTCACCGGTTGTCTGGGAGCGAAAGAGAGCCAGATCCGTGAGGTTCATCCCAAAGTGCTGGCGATAACCGGCCCACACAGCTATGAACAGGTGCTGGAATATGTGCATCGCTATGTTCCCAAACCACAGCACGATCCCTTCCTCAGCCTGGTACCCGAACAGGGCGTTAAACTGACACCGCGTCATTACGCTTATCTGAAAATTTCCGAAGGCTGTAATCATCGCTGTACCTTCTGCATTATCCCTTCACTGCGTGGTGATCTGGTGAGTCGTCCTATTGGCGAAGTACTGGCAGAAGCCAAACGGCTGGCCGATGCCGGTGTGAAAGAGTTGCTGGTTATTTCCCAGGATACTTCCGCCTATGGCGCCGATGTGCAGCATCGTACCGGTTTTTACAACGGCATGCCGGTCAAAACCAGTATGGTGAGCCTGTGTGAAGCGCTGGCAAAACTCGGGATCTGGGTACGGCTACATTATGTTTATCCTTATCCTCATGTCGATCACGTGATCCCGTTGATGGCAGAAGGTAAAATACTGCCTTATCTCGATATTCCACTTCAGCATGCCAGCCCGCGGATACTTAAATTAATGAAACGCCCCGGCTCAGCCGAGCGTCAGCTGGCACGCATTAAGCAGTGGCGTGAACACTGTCCGAATCTTACCCTGCGATCGACCTTTATCGTCGGCTTCCCCGGCGAAACCGAGGAAGATTTTCAGATGCTACTCGACTTTCTGACCGAAGCACGCCTTGATCGTGTCGGCTGCTTTAAATACAGCCCTGTTGCCGGTGCCAGCGCTAACGAACTGGCCGATCCGGTGCCGGAAAGTGTCAAAGAAGAGCGCTGGAACCGTTTTATGCAATTGCAGCAACAAATTTCTGCCAGCCGACTGCAGGAAAAGATCGGCCATGAAATTGAGGTGTTGATTGATGAAGTCGATGCCGAGGGAGCCATTGGCCGAAGTATGGCGGATGCGCCGGAAATTGACGGTGCGGTGTACCTCAATGGTGAAAACGGGGTAAAAGCAGGCGATATCGTGCGGGTCAAAGTCGAACATGCCGATGAATACGACTTATGGGGTTGCCGGATTTGATGTCCATGTGGCGATCAATGACGGATACGCCTGATCACCATCCTGTATCCTTATCCGCATCCGATTCGTCGCACTCCCGCTGGCAATAAACGCCCGGAAAGATGAGCGGTATAGCAGCATCTGTTTTTTTGTTACAATAGATATTTCAATGAGTTACCCGCAGGAGAAAATCATGGATTTTAGCGCTGAACTGATGCCATTCGATACCGCTCTGGCTCAGATGCTCGATAGCATTACCCCCCTGAGTGCAACGGAAATGGTTCCGCTGTTACAGGCTTTTTCGCGCGTCACCGCCCATGATCTGATCTCTCCGCTCGATGTGCCTGGCTTTGATAACTCAGCGATGGATGGCTATGCCGTGCGACTGGCGGATCTTTCATCCGGCCATGCCTTGCCGGTCGCCGGAAAAGCGTTTGCCGGGCAACCGTTCGACGGCAACTGGCCTGCGGGAAGTTGTATTCGGATTATGACCGGTGCGCCCGTGCCTCCGGGTTGTGATGCTATCGTGATGCAGGAGGAGACCGAACAAACGGCCGACGGCATTCGTTGTATCGCCCCGGTGAAAAGCGGACAAAATATTCGTCGTCGTGGCGAAGATATCGCGCACGGCGCGGTTATTTTCCCGGCCGGAACACGCTTAACCATTGCTGAACTACCGTTACTGGCCTCGCTGGGAATCGCGCAAATCGAAGTGATACGCAAAGTCCGTGTTGCCCTTTTCTCTACCGGCGACGAGCTACAGCAACCGGGTCAGGCGCTGAAGCGTGGACAAATCTACGATACCAATCGCCTGACGGTTCATCTGATGCTGCAACAGTCAGGATATGAAGTCATTGATCTCGGGATTATTGCTGATGATCCGCAAAAACTGCGCACTGCCTTCCGCCAGGCTGATGAGCAGGCTGATGTCGTGATAAGTTCCGGCGGCGTTTCCGTCGGTGAAGCGGATTACACCAAAGCGATCCTGAGTGAACTGGGCGAAATTAACTTCTGGAAACTGGCGATCAAACCGGGTAAACCCTTTGCCTTTGGTAAACTGAATCATAGCTGGTTCTGTGGTCTGCCAGGTAACCCGGTGTCTGCCACCTTCACCTGTTATCAGCTTGTCCGACCGTTGTTAGCGAAACTGTCAGGTGACAACCACTATCATCAGCCGATGCGTCTGCGTGTCCGCACCGCTTCACCGTTGAAAAAAACCCCCGGTCGGCTCGATTTTCAGCGCGGTATTTTGCAATCTCTCCCGGATGGCGAGCTGGTGGTCAAATCCACCGGCCATCAGGGTTCGCATATTTTCAGCTCTTTTAGCCTCGGCAACTGCTTTATCATTCTCGAACGCGAGCGTTGCCAGGTCGAAGCTGGCGAGTGGGTTGAGGTCGAACTCTTCAGTCATCTGTTAGGGGGAGAATCATCATGAGCGCGGAGTTAAGCGACCAGGAGATGCTGCGCTATAACCGGCAAATCATCCTGCGTGGTTTCGATTTTGCCGGACAGGAGCGATTAAAATCCTCGCGTGTGCTGATCACCGGACTGGGGGGACTTGGCTGTGCTGCTGCGCAATATCTGGCATCGGCAGGGGTCGGGCAACTCACCCTGCTGGATTTTGATACCGTGTCGCTCTCTAATTTACAGCGCCAGGTACTACACAATGATAGCACCCTCGGTCAGGCTAAAGTTCACTCCGCCGCTGATGCACTGAGGCGCATCAATCCCCATATTCAGATAACACCCCTGGACGATTTGCTGACAGAGACAGCGTTATCAGCACTCATCGCCGCCCACGATCTGGTTCTCGACTGTACCGATAACGTCACCGTGCGCGATCAACTCAACAGGGGATGTTTTCAGCATAAAATCCCGCTGGTTTCCGGAGCGGCCATCCGTATGGAAGGCCAGATTACCGTCTTTAGCTGGCAGCAAGATGAACCCTGTTATCGTTGTCTGAGCCGTTTGTTTGGCGATAACGCGCTCACCTGCGTGGAAGCGGGTGTTATGGCACCGCTGGTCGGGGTTATCGGTGCGTTACAGGCGATGGAAGCTATTAAAGTGTTGAGCCATTTTGGTACACCCGCGCGAGGAAAGATTATCCTCTATGATGCGATGAGCTGTCAGTTTCGGGAAATGAAGCTGCCGCGTTACGCTCACTGCGAAGTGTGTGGCGATCCGCAGTCAGATGCCTCAGTCTGAAACGGATAAACCGGATAGATTCATCTCTGGCGTCAAACGCTTTTATCAACAGGATCATGTTGGCTGTGCGCCTGGATAAACGTCATCTCCGGAACGTTTCCCTACGGCAATCACCCGCTGCACAACTCGCTCATCGCACACTTCGTACACGAGCCGATAGCCGGATGATTTCAGTTTGATCTTGTAGCGATGAGTTCTGCCACTCAGACGTGAGGGTTTCCCAGCCGCTCCTCAAGCTTTTTCCTGAACTACTCACGGACAGGATGCCCCAGCTTCTTCCACGCCTATCACTCAATCCCCTGACTACGTAAATAGTCTTCATAATTGCCGCTAAAATCGATCACTTTCTGTGCGCTGATTTCCAGCAGTCGGGTCGCCAGCGAGCTAACAAATTCACGATCATGAGAGACAAAAATCAGCGTGCCCTGATACATCTCCAGGGCGTTATTCAGTGCTTCGATCGACTCCATATCGAGATGGTTCGTAGGCTCATCCATGATCAGAACGTTCGGTTTTTGCATCATCAGCTTACCAAACAGCATCCGCCCTTTTTCACCCCCGGAAAGCACCCTGACGGATTTTTTGAGATCATCCTGGCTGAACAATAGACGCCCGAGAATACTGCGCACCGTCTGTTCGTCATCACCGGGCTGTTGCCACTGGCTCATCCACGCAAAAAGCGTCAGATCCTGCTCAAACTCATATTCGTGATCCTGTGCGTAATAGCCAATCCGGGCATTTTCCGACCATTTCACGCTGCCATTATCGGCCAGCAGATCACCCACCAGTATTCTCAACAACGTGGATTTACCGACGCCATTGGTGCCCAGTACCGCCAGTTTTTCGCCCGTCTCCAGCAGTAAATTCACTTCACTGAATAACGCGCCATTATCAAAGCCTTTCGCCAGTCCCTTGATTTCCAGCGCATTACGAAACAGTTTTTTCTCCTGTTCGAAACGGATAAACGGATTCTGTCGGCTGGATGCTTTAACTTCATCAAGCTTAATTTTGTCAATCTGTCGGGCGCGAGAGGTGGCCTGGCGGGATTTTGCTGCATTGGCGCTAAAACGGCTGACAAAGGATTGTAATTCGGCAATTTGCGCCTTTTTCTTTGCGTTATCCGCCAGTAGACGTTGGCGCGCCTGAGTCGCGGCGGTCATATAGTCGTCGTAATTTCCCGGATAGACACGCAGTTCACCATAATCCAGATCCGCCATATGGGTACAAACCATATTCAGGAAGTGGCGGTCATGGGAAATAATAATCATGGTGCTGTTACGCTCATTCAGCACCTGTTCCAGCCAGCGGATGGTGTCAATATCAAGGTTGTTAGTCGGTTCATCAAGTAACAGAATATCAGGATCGGAGAACAGTGCCTGTGCCAGCAGGACACGCAGTTTCCAGCCTGGCGCGACTTCGCTCATCAGGCCATTGTGCTGCTCCAGCGGAATACCGACCCCCAGCAGTAGCTCTCCGGCGCGGGCTTCGGCAGAATAGCCGTCCATCTCGCCATAAGCGACTTCCAGTTCAGCGACTTTATATCCCTCTTCTTCGCTCATTTCTGCCAGTGAATAAATGCGATCACGCTCCTGTTTGACTGCCCATAATTCACGATGCCCCATAATGACGGTATCGAGAACGGTAAAGTTTTCGAAGGCAAATTGATCCTGTTGCAGTTTACCGATCCGCTCGTTGGGATCGCGGGAAATATGCCCCTGGGTTGGCTCGAGAGAACCATCGAGGATCTTCATAAAAGTGGATTTACCACTGCCATTCGCGCCAATCAAACCATAACGGTTACCATTGCCAAATTTAACGGAAATATTTTCAAACAACGGTTTACTGCCAAACTGCATGGTCACGTTACTGGATATGAGCACGAGAAATTATCCTGAAAAAAAAGAGTGAGAAGTGTCGTAGATCGGATATTATGCCAGCAAACCCTTTAGGTTTCACGGATTAACACTAAGAGCCTGATGGCCAGGCGTTATTGGCGCAGCCAGTTTGGACACGGACAGCGCGGAGAAACCGCAGCGTACACGGAGTACGTGAGGATTTCGAGCACTGCCCAGGGCCAAAATGGCAAGTAAAATAGCCTAATGGGATAGGCTCTAAGAGCCTGATGGCCAGGCTCTTAATCATTCAGGTTACATCGACCCGACCACCTGAAGCGTGATAAAGAGATAACAAAACGATTATATGCGCATGTCAAACAGTTTCCCGGTCAGGCAGTTTGTATTGCCTGATAGCCGCGATCAGGAAGGAACTCACTTATGACCACACAGACAAATCATCCGGCATTCTTACCACTTCAGGGCGCGATCAACTTTCGTGATCTTGGCGGTCTGCGCACTGCAGATGGTCGCCAGGTTCGCCGGGGTAAATTATTACGATCGGGTGCACTGCATAATATGACCGACGAAGATCTTAAACAGCTGGCGGCGATCCCATTAACCCGGGTGCTTGATTACCGTGATCCACACGAAATAGCCCGTTATCCCGATAAGCTGAATAGTGACACCTGTTATCTTAATATCCCCGCTAATCCTGTTTTCTCCGAGGTGGACGCGAGGGTCACCGAATTTAGCGGCGCAACACTCAATACGCTCAATGTGCAACAATTTATGGAACAGCTCTATCGCCAGCTTCCGTTTAATAATCAGGCTTATCATCAGCTTGTTCGCTGGCTCACACAACCTGATGAGGGCGCACTATTGCAACATTGTGCGGTGGGCAAAGATCGCACTGGTGTCGGTTGTGCGCTAACCTTGTTTGCGCTTGGCTGTGACCGTCAGACAGTGATGGAAGATTATCTTCTTACACGGGGCAGACTGAGCGCATTCGAAAATCACTTACTCGAGGTACTGGGTGATGATCTGACCGCTCAGGGCCGACAAAACCTGGCCGATATTATGACCGTGCATGAGTCGTACCTTGCCGCAGCACTATCGGCGATCGATCAACGCTATGGCAGCATTAACCAATGGCTGGAACAAGAGTATCAGCTCACCCCCACCGTAAGAGAAACGCTACAATCAAGGCTTCTCATGGGATAATCGTCTGTTTTGACTGGTAATAATGATAATACTGGCAACGTCAGGAAATCGTCTTGTCATCACACAAATTTCCCTGTTGCCAGGATTACACCTATAATGCGAGAGACTTCGGCCTGGCTGCTTTCGATAAATGGACGAAGGCCATATGATTTTGACACACGCACAACATTAAAATGAAGATGAAATTAACCACACTCATAGCAGCAGCCTTCTCTCTTGCAGGCTTTTGCAATTCGGCTTCTGCCGTCACTTATTCATTACCCGCCGATGGTAGCAGGCTGGTAGGTCAGAATCAGGTGATCATGGTGCCTGATAATAATCGACAACCCCTGGAGTATTTCGCAGCAAAATATCAGATGGGTTTATCTAATATGCTGGAAGCGAATCCCGGCATAGACACCTATCTGCCCAAAGGCGGTACGGTGCTGACGATCCCGCAGCAACTGATCCTACCCGATACGGTGCATGAAGGGATCGTCATCAATAGCGCGGAGATGCGCCTTTACTACTACCCAAAAGAGAGCAATACCGTGATCGTGCTGCCGATTGGCATTGGTCAGCTCGGTAAAGATACCCCGGTTAACTGGGTCACCCGGGTAGAACGTAAAAAAGCCGGTCCGACATGGACACCGACGGCCAAAATGCACGCAGAGTATATCGCGGAAGGAAACCCCTTACCGGCAGTCGTTCCGGCCGGGCCTGACAATCCAATGGGGCTTTATGCCCTCTATATTGGTCGTTTATATGCTATTCATGGCACCAACGCTAACTTCGGTATCGGCTTGCGCGTCAGCCACGGTTGCGTGCGCCTGCGCAGTGAAGATATCAAATATCTGTTCGACAACGTTCCGGTTGATACCCGCGTCGAATTTATCGATGAGCCGGTAAAAGCCACCACAGAACCGGATGGCAGCCTTTATCTTGAAGTGCATAATCCACTCTCCACAACACAGCAGCAATTTCAGGGAAACGAAATCGTACCGATCCGATTAACCAAAGCCATTCAGTCCGTGATCGATAAAGCGGACGCGAATCAGCAGATTGTTGATCAGGTTATCCAGGGTCGATCCGGTATACCGGTACGCCTGAACGGCTTCTGAGGATCATCAGGAAAAAAGGCGAGTGCCACCTCGCCTTCTGACCTTTAGCCGCAGTATTGCAACAGGAGATAGCCTGATACGGCAGCCCACAGCAATAGCGGTAATGAATAAAGATGAAAGCGCCACCAGATATGGCGGTCAGCTGCCATACGTAGCGCAATCAGATTAGCCAGTGAGCCGCTAAACAGCCCAAAACCACCGATATTCACCGCCCATGCCAGCGATGGCGAAGGGGGCACCGCATGGAGCAGCAGGATCGTCGCTGGCACATTACTGATAAACTGTGACATACCAATGGCTGTCAGCCACAATTTGATCGCAGAAAAATGACCAATACGCTCTAATAGCGGATAAAACAGCGGTAGCTGGGTTAACATATGGACATCGACAAACATGGCCATAAACACCAGTAGTAGCGACCAGTCAACGCGAAGAAAGACTGCACGAGCCAGCAGCAAAAAGCCGCCAGCCAGTAGTAACAGTCCCCATAAACCCTGTTTCATCTCCAGCATCGTCAGAAAAATCAGGTATAACACCAGACAGACCGCGATAAGTCGTGGTTGCGAGGCAAGACACTTAGTATCTTGCTGAAAACGCAGGGGAGTTGCTGAAAAACAACATCCGCAAAGCAGCAACAGGGTCAGGATTATGGTGATAGCCAGCGGTAACATCTGCTCACTAAAAGCCAAAAACGATAGCCCTGAGCGCCCCCACAACAGAATATTTTGCGGATTTCCGATCGGCGTTAATAAAGAGCCGCTGTTCACCGCCAGCGCTTCAAAAATAATTAACCGATTGATCGGGATCGCACACCACTTTTTCAGTGTCTGGGTTAAGGGAATGACGATAAACAGCGCGACATCATTGGTTAAAAATGTTGCCAGCAATGACGCCGTCAGAACCATAAAAACAGCCAGTTGTCGTTCAGTCGCAAAACGCTGTGCCATTTTACGACCGAGGGCATCAAAATAGCCGCTCAGCTCAATCCCTTTTGTCAGTAGCAGCAAGCCGCTGAGGGTGATGATCGTGTGCCAGTCAATGGCAGCAAACCAGCGCTGAGGGATGAACGGTATAAAAAAGCTTAAAATACAGGCTATCGCCAGCAAAAAATGCAATAACCGATCCCCCTTCAGCGACTGAACAAGCGAGGCGATCATTTTTCCTGTGACTCATACTGCAACGTAAAGTGCTGAAAAGCTGCCAGTGTTTCTTCACTGACATGGTGTTCCATGCCTTCGGCGTCACAACGTGCAACCTCTGGTGTAATCCCCAATACCCGTAAAAACTTTTCGACAATCTGATGCCGCTCACGAGTCTGATGCGCTAACTGCTCTCCCTCTGGGGTTAAAAACACACCCCGCCACGGGATCTGCTCAATCAATCCGACTTGTACCAGCCGTTTCATCATTTTAGCCACGGTAGGTTGAGACACTCCCAGCCGTGCCGCCATATCGACCTGACGCGCCTCTCCGGTTTCACGGATCAAGTCGGCAATCAGCTCAACGTAATCATCGATCAACTCCCGGCGATGCGCCTCTCGCACCTGACGAAAACCTTCAACATGCTCTTCAACATTAACAAGTTGCATCGCGTTTGTTGTTATTACTTTATTTGCGCGCTGATTCATATGCTTCCTCATATTCGTAACGCATGATGCGTTATCAACAAAGATCTTCATTGTAAATGATTCGACTCTGAGCACAAAAAAATACCGTTTTTACCATAGCGCTCAGATATAGCATGTGCTATATCTAAAGATATACCGTGGTACTTCAGGGAAAGAAGGGGGAACACAATGAATGAATTAAAGAGGTGCTTACGTATGTTTACTCACTCGCCTTTTAAAAACCGCTTAATGTTAATTAACATGTTGTACAACATCATGCAGGGTAAGCATCGCCCGGATACCCCCCATAACTGAATATGGGTCATCATTTCACAGACTGATGATATTTTTCACAATCTTGTTACTGTTTTATGAGCACTTCACAAAGTCCGCTATCAGGGCGTCGTTTTATCTGTTAGCCGAAATAGTTTTGATAGCTTCAGCGATGAGATAAAGAGATAGGCGGAAAAATGACAGGCAAAACAGCCCTGATGAGCCCGCTACTGACTTTTTTCATATCTGACCGATAAAATAAAACCATATCCGGCGCTACACCGAACATGGTTTTATCTGTCTTTATCAGAAACTATAACCGATACCAGTCATCCAGGTACCGACATCAACACTACGGATACGTGATTGCTCATAAGAAACATCCAGCGCAATATCTTCATACACATTAAATTGCAGACCGGCACCATAAGAGAAACCATAATCGCTTGTGCTGTGTTTATACGGGAAATCTGTCTGCTGGAATTTACCGTGACCAACCCCCACGACACCGTAAATACTTGCCCAGTCAGTGAAACGATAAACGGGCCCTGCGGTGAGGCCAAAGTACTGACCTTTATGATAAACGTCAGATTGAGTTTGATCTTTTTCAGTGTAAGTAAAGGAACCGATGATTCCTAGCGGCATGTCGTTTTGTTCATAGCGATATTTCAGGTTAAAACCACTTGCCTTATTAATTACACCCTGGGCATCGCTCTGTGCATAACCACCAGAAACAGTAGAAGTTGCAGCGAAAGCGGTCGTCCCCATAACTGCAGCCATAACGATAGCGGATGTTGAAAAACGTGCAATTTTATTCATAACCACCTCAAATGTGTTTCTATTAAATCCTGACTCTTAGTTGTATCAGAAATTGCAGAAAACTCTTTTTACTTACCGTGTCTGACACCCCTTTTCATGTAACCAAAAATTTCCACTCTCCGGTAAGCCACCGCATAACCATCATTTTTTAACATAAAATGACTGATTAATAGTGTATATATAACCTAACCTATTCTGATTACAGAAAAATATCGACACAGCGACCAGGGTGCGTGATGAAAACTAACGCACATGCCACCTGAAGTATGACAGGTATATCCGGATAATTCCTGAAAACCAGGGAATTTTTCGCTGTGTCTGTTGTCAGACTATGCCCCTCGCCACCTTTTTTTCAACAATCCATAAGCGATTACAGGGTAATTCAATTAAACTTGACTCCATCTGGCAATTTTCTGACAGGAGATACAATGCCCGGCTCGTCCTCTAATATGCCATCCTGGCTACCCGTCGTTGTTATTTTGATTGCTATGATTTCAATTCAAAGCGGCGCATCACTGGCGAAATCACTGTTTCCCTTAGTCGGCGCACCCGGCGTGACAGCTTTACGCCTGGGATTGGGGACCTTGATTCTGATCGTCATTTTTAAGCCCTGGCGACTGCGTTTTACGCGCGCACAACAGCTACCGCTACTCTGTTACGGGCTGTCACTGGGCGCAATGAACTATCTTTTTTATTTAGCATTGCAACGCATCCCGCTTGGCATTGCAGTTTCTCTGGAGTTTACCGGGCCCCTGGTCGTTGCCTTTTTTGGTGCCAGACGGCCACTTGATTTTATCTGGGTGATCCTCGCCGTCAGCGGACTCTGGTTTCTGTTACCGCTGAGACAACATATTAATCAGATCGATCCGGCGGGTGCGCTGCTGGCGCTCAGTGCTGGCGCCTGTTGGGCCATTTATATCGTGGCCGGAAAACGCGCCGGGCAAAATCATGGCCCGGCAACCGTGGCCGTAGGTTCACTGATTGCGGCGCTGGTTTTCGTTCCGCTGGGCGCACTACAGGCCACTGATACGCTATTTCAGTGGTCATTATTGCCGCTGGGGCTGGCGATTGCGGTGCTCTCTACCGCACTTCCCTACTCATTAGAAATGATCGCACTGACCCGAATACCGGGTAAAACATTCGGCATTCTGATGAGTATAGAGCCGGTCGTGGCCGCATTATCAGGAATGATATTCCTGAATGAAAGACTCACTTTAGCGCAAACACTGGCACTCGGCGCCATTACACTCGCCTCAATGGGGGCTACGCTGACAACCAGAAAGGTCAGTAAAATTAAAAAAATTAAATTGCCAAAACAGAATCGCGGCTAAGAGCCTGATCGGCCTGGCTCTAACGCCTTTATTTGTTCTGCATGATTCTCTGCGTCATGCAGAACAGCAGATCACTCGTACCGGTTTTTCTGATCGATATTTATCCGCAGCTTATTTTCTATCACATCAATCGAAGCAACCGCCCCCCTTTTCCCGCTCAATGGCTATACTCAATTTCATCCGGCAACCCATCTATTATTGCCATTACCCTGCCAGCGACCTGAATGGCAAGGAAAATAGCCTGATGGGTCAGGTTCTTAATATCCACAGGAGATGAAACCATGAGTACAGCAAGGCTGGTAAAACCGAAAACGTCTGATCTGCTTTACACCCGTAACGATGTGACAGAGCATGATAAGAAAGTCTCTATCGAACTACTGAATCAGCAGGTTATCCAGTTTATCGATCTCTCACTGATCACCAAGCAAGCGCACTGGAATATGCGTGGCGACAATTTTATTGCTGTCCACGAGATGCTGGATGGATTCCGCACCACGATCAATGAACATGTCGATATCATGGCCGAACGTGCGGTACAACTCGGTGGAACGGCGTTAGGTACGGTTCAGGTGGTTAATAATAAAACCCCTTTGCCCGGTTATCCGCTGGATATTCACAACGTGCAGGATCACCTGAAAGAGCTGGCGGAACGCTACGCGACCGTGGCCAATAATGTGCGTCATGCTATCGATCAAGCGAAAGATGCCGATACCGTCGATATCTTTACTGTCGCTTCCCGTGACCTCGATAAATTCCTCTGGTTTATCGAAGCCAATATTGTCTCATAACGTTAACCGGCAGACCGCAGCGGCACACTCTGCCGTTGTCACAAGCGGCCAGTCAGCCGTTAATCGATAGTCTGCAGCGTATTTTTCTGCAGACTGCTCGCTCACGCCAGAATGCATTATCTGTATACTGACAATAAGCCGCAATAACCGGCAATTCCTGCATGTGCTGATCATCCTTCTCCCTGATTGATTGCCCCTTCGGGACTACGCTGTCACTTTTTGTCAATATCTGCTTATTTCCCCCTCAAGACCCACCTTCAGATGCCGATATTATTTAAATTATGGACAACCCAGTCATACAGGAAGGACTGGAGTAAAAGTCAGGCTGTTTTTTTGCTTTGCGGACCATCGCTAACTCCTTGACTAAAATGCGATTAACGGAATAGCGCTTTGGTTTTTTATTTACATATCTATGCAGAGGTTTATATGTCCCTGTTCCCATCGCGTATATCCGGCAAATTAACCGTAGGAGGCATTTTACTGTTGCTGATCACCACCATCGTGATTGTGATCATCATGTTATGGCGCGGTCAGCCCCGTGTCGTTGAGGCCAGTAGTGCCTTGATCAAAGAGACCGGCTCCTCGATGATCAACCGAATGAATTTGCATCTGGCAAAAGTAGAAGGCAAAACCATCAGTCTGGCTCGTCTGGCAGAGTCACTGCCCAACAATGAAGCGTTATATAAGCAAGTCACACCACAACTGATAGATAGTCTGGGGGACAACGAAATCGCTGGGGGCGGTATCTGGCCGGAACCCAATGCCTTTACCTCTGGCGTAGCACGGCGCAGCTTCTTTTGGGCGCGTAATAGCAGCAATAATCTGGTCTTTTCCGATGAATACAATGCGGAAAATACGGCCGATTACCACAAAGAAAGCTGGTATCTGAGCGCCAAAGGCAAGACAGTAAGCAAATGTATATGGTCGGACGTTTACCAGGACCCGGTGTCTCATATCGATATGGTCACCTGTAGCATCCCTTATCAGCAGTCCGGTCAGTTCGCCGGGGTCGCGACAATAGATGTCCAGCTGGATAATATCGCCACCTTCATGCAACAACATGGCGGCGATACGGGTGGTTATACCTTTGTGGTTGATCACCAGGGAAAATTATTGTATTTCCCCGGTGTTAATAATCATATAATCCCCACTTTCGCCGAACTGGTAAAACAAGCTGAGTGGCTGAAACCGGTCGCCGACCTGCTGAATTCGGCCAATATAAATAGCGATGACATCCCAGAAGTGTCTCTGCCTGACGACCAGCAGTTGCGTACCGAGTCCCGTGTAATGCTGTTTCACATTCCGGAAACGGGCTGGACAATGGGCCTGGTCACCCCGGAAGAACAGATCACTGGGCTGGCTAAAACCATGATGTGGGATGTCCTTGGCTTTCTGTTACCCATCATGCTGGTACTGCTCTGGCTCTCCAGTTTCTTCGTTCGTCACTTAATTAGCCGCCTGAACGATACACGCCTCGCGCTGCATGATATTGCACAAGGCGAAGGCGATTTAACCCGCCGACTTAATGCCGGGGGCAACGACGAAATTTCCGCTATCGCTGAAGCATTCAATCTGTTTGCAGATAAAATCGTGACGGTACTGGTTGCCGTGCGCACCAGCAGCACCAATGTCGCCGGTAATGCCGTCGGCCTGGCGGAAAGCAATATTGAGCTTTCCAGCCGCGTAAAACAGCAATCCAGCGCGCTGGAACAGAGCGCGGCCGCAATGGAACAACTTAACGCTACCGTGAAGCAGAACTCCAGTAATACTAAACTGGCAGATGAGCTGGCTGAACAAACCATGCAGGTGGCCAATGGCAGTGGTGATGTGATGCAGGAAGTAATAACCACAATGGATGAAATTAACTCATCATCCGGCAAAATGGGCGAAATCATCGGCGTTATTGACAGTATTGCATTCCAGACCAATATTCTGGCGCTCAACGCCGCCGTAGAAGCCGCGCGTGCCGGGGAAGCAGGACGCGGCTTTGCAGTGGTCGCCTCAGAAGTACGCGTTCTGGCACAGCGCAGTGCCACAGCGGCACATGAAATCAAAACGTTAATCGATGCCTCGGTATCCGGGGTGAGGGATGGCAGTCAGCGGGTTCGTAACGCCGGTGGTCAGCTGAGTCAACTGGTTGACAATGTACATCGGGTACGCCAGGTGATGGGCGAAATCCGCACTGCCGGTGAAGAACAGAGTAAGGGCTTATCTGAGATCACCCACGCCGTGACCAATATGGACGGCACCGTACAACAGAATGCCGGATTGATTGATGAAGCGACCACGCGGACTCAGGCACTGCGGGAAGAGGCGGAACACCTGGCAGAACTGGTCGCCTCATTCCGCTTACCCGAATCGCGGAATACCGTCTCATCAACGTTGCGCAGCACCACAAAACTTTAATGTCGTCACGAATGACATAAAGTCACTGTTTTCTGGCCCAGTCAATCGAGTGGGCCAGAAAAACAGGAAAGAAACGCTTCGTGCTATTGAGCCGGTACAGGCGACCACTAGCGTGGTAACGGACGGCGACGTTTGGTTTCATCCATAAAGGTCCAGGCGATAAAACGACTCTGTTTGTTCCCCTGGGCCATCTCTTTTTTCACCACTTTCAGCGCCCCCACCTTGCTCAGCATACGATAGAGCAGGGGTAAATTATCGCCGCGTGATACCAGCGAAGTAAACCACTTCACCTGACGGGAAAACTGCTGACTCTCTGTAATCATCTGGCTAATAAACGCCACCTCCCCGCCTGCGCACCACAACTCCTGCGGCTGACCACCAAAGTTCAGTCCCCTGGCCTCCTCCAGCCCCAGATTGCGCCGTTTACGTTCTCCACTCATCTGCGCACTGGCGGCGGAGTCATAAAACGGTGGATTACACAATGTGGCATCATAAAACTCATTCTTATGAATCACGCCATTAAAAATCGCGTCGTTTTTTTTCTGATGACGCAGACGAATTTTGCTGGCTAATCCAGGATTGCCCTGAATAATCGCCTGGGCGCTGGCAAACGCTTGTCGGTTAATTTCACTGCCGGTAAAACGCCAGCCATACTCCCGGACACCAATCAGCGGATAGATTAAATTCGCCCCGGAGCCAATATCAAGCAAGGTAGCGTTATCAGGAACTTTACCGCTATCCAGCGCCAGCAAATCAGACAGGTGGTGAATATAGTCTGCCCGTCCTGGCACCGGAGGGCACAGAAAACCATCGGGAATATCCCAGTTTTCGACGCCATAAAAGCAGGCCAGCAGGGCTTTATTCAGCATTTTCACCGCCAGCGGATCAGCAAAATCGATCGACTGCTCCCCGGCAGGATTAAGCACGATAAAACGCTGAAGAGCCGGGATTTTCTGGCACAGCGCGGGAAAATCATAACGTTGATGATGATGGTTACGCGGATGTAACCCTGGCTTGCGCACGTTCATGGCAATCTCCTGTTAATAGCCGCGTCAATGATTTTGGTCGCGTTATTGTTTCGCGCCTGTTTAGCCATACGCCGCCACAGCCTCCATGCCTTGTGCCAGCGAAGCCACTCTCCCTGTCGCTAACAGGCAGCACGCTAACTGTATTTGCAGCGATAATGGCAGCGCTTGATCTCCGGCGAGACAGCGTTCCGTCCAGCGTGCGGTGACCTGAGGATCTATCGATTCCGGCAGTATCAGCGCATTTTCCGTGGCGACGCTGGTATACAATGTCTGTACCGCCTGCCCTTCTGCCAGATGGATTGACGGACAACGTTGCGGGCGCGCATAGACTTCCCCTTCACTTCCCTGGAGGATTAACGCCCGACCACCGCCAGTAAAAAAACTGGCTATTTTATTGCTATATTGCGGATGAGACACGCTGGTCAGCCGCAATGCTGCGGCTTCGTCAAACGGTGTTGCCAGCTTCGCCAGCACATGCGCACTGTTACGCACCCCCATGTGCCAGCGCAACGCCAGCTGTTTTGCCAGCGGTGGACAGAAAGTGCTTACCGGAATATACACCAGCCCCTGTTTATCCAACTGTGGCTGTATCTGCACGGGTTGCCGCATCATAGGTATCCCCAGCGAGGCAAAAATGGTTTCTGTCAGCACCCGGTCGGGATCATCACTCACGCCATGCACCACCACCGGAAAACCCAGTTTATGCAGCATCATCGCCAGTAATGGGGTCAGATTCGCCTGTTTACGCGCACCATTATAACTGGGGATCACAATCGGCATCGGCTTATTGGCTGGCGGTTTCAGTGATACCACATGTTGCTGCATCGCCCGATAGAATCCGCGCAACTCCGCCACCTCTTCGCCCTTGATACGCAAGGCGATTAAAATGGCGCCCAGTTCCATATCAGGCACGTCGCCTTGCAGGATCCGTGAATAAAGCGCATAAGCTGTCTGTTCATCAAGAGGACGCGCCTGATTTCTGCCTCGTCCCATCTGTTTTATTATTTTGCCATAATCCATGACCCACTCCTGTTCACATCATTCGCGTGGTACGGTTAACGCCGGGAACGGCGGCGCTGTTGGGTTTTGCTTTTTACCATGACCTCGGGGAGCGCGGGCTGCTCTATTGGGAAAACAGGTAATGCCGCCAGCAACTGTTTACCATAACTTTTTGTTAACAGTCGTCGGTCATAAATCACCACTTCGCCCCGGCACAGGTGACTACGAATCAGACGTCCGACTTGCTGGATCAGCGTGAAAGAGGCATCTGGCAGGCTCTGTACGGCAAACGGTTGACGATGCAGACTTTTTAACCATTCGCTTTCGGTCATCACCACCGGGCTGTCGATCGGGGGAAAGGCGATTTTATGAATATGCACCTGGGTCAGTAAATCCCCCTTTAAATCGAGGCCCTCCGCAAAGGATTGCAATCCGACCAGCACACTGGATTCATCGTTTTCTATCCTTTTACGATGCAGCTCGACCAGCCGGTAACGGGGCTGATCCCCCTGGACTAACAGCAGTAAACGCAAATCACTGACATAATCCAGAAAACGCTGCATCGCTCGCCCACTGGCGAACAGGACTAACATGCCACGGTGCTGTTGACTGATGACCTGCTGACGAAAATAAGAGGCCATTTCGGCAATATGCTGTTCTTCGTTATCGATCCGCGGCTCATAATGCATCTGTGGAATAATAATTTTCCCCTGAAGCGCATGATTAAACGGGGAGTCGAGGACAACAAATCGATCGCCAGCCTGTTCACTCAGGCCGCTGATCTCCTGCAGGCGAGAAAAATGATTCAGTGAACGCAGCGTCGCCGAGGTGACCACAATATGCGGTACATTCTGCCATAAGAGTTTTTCCAGCTGCCCACTCACGCGGATGCCGACGCAGTGAAATTGAGTATGCACCTGGCCTTCACGCCGCTCACAGGTGACCCATTTACTGACCGGCGCCCCGGATGACTGCGTCAGCGATGCCAGCCGCCACAGCTTACTCTGGTTCTCTAACATCGCCAGCGCACGGTTCATTTGCAGTAACATTCGATGCAGACGTACTGCATCCTGACGGCCGTTTTTTTCTCCCAGATCATCCAGTAACCGTTCTGCCAGCCCACGTAGTTTGTCGCTCAATTTCGCCAGCCGTTGACAGAACATGATGATCTCCTGCGGTAATACGCCCAGTGGAAAACGATACTCTGCCACTTGATCGGCAGGCAGATACACACTGAGTCGGGTGTTCAGCGACAGGATCAGATCATACAGCTCTTCACAATGTGCCGTCAGTCGCTCAGGTTGCGCCAGGGGTGGCGTACTGGCGGCAGGGAATTGTGCCAGACAACTTGCCACCAGTTTACTGAACAGATCTAACTGCAGGCGATACCATGATGTCGTTATTTCTGCGCTCATCTCCAGCGCATCACGGGCGACATCCGGCAAATGATGTCCTTCATCCACGATCAGCAATATATCTTTAGCTTCCGGCAGTACCGACCCACTCTCCATCGCCGCCATCACTAAGGCATGATTCGTCACGACGACTTCTGCTTCCTGGATTTCGCGCCGGGCAATAAAAAACGGACATTCGCGATAATAATAACAGTTGCGGTTCAGACAACTGGATTTATCCGTACTCAGACGCTGCCATAATCCGTCATCAATCACCTGATCATGATGATCCCGCAGACCGTCCCAGCGATGGCTATCAAGATCGCGCTTCAGAGTGGCGCATAACTGCTGTTCAGCGTGGCTCTTCGCCGTTAGATCGTCATCAAGAAATGCCAGCATCTCCTGTTGTTGCGGATCGCTGCTGGCCATCGCGGCCAGATTACGCGGACAAATATAGCGTCCGCGGCCAAACGCCGCCGTAAAACGGAGCTCCGGGATTATTTTCGCCAGCAACGGTAAATCTTTTTTGTCGATCTGATCCTGAAGCGCCACGTTCGCCGTACTGACCACCAGCGTTTTCTGCTGTTCACGAGCAATCGCAATACCGGGAATGAGATATGACAGGGTTTTCCCCACTCCGGTCGGCGCTTCCAGCACCAGATGGCGTCCTGCTTCTCCGGTCAGCGTTTTCGCGACTTCGGCAATCATCTGCCGCTGTGCAGCACGTGGGATAAAATCAGGGATCTGTGCCTGTAACATCTTATACCAGGCGATAATTTGTGTTCTTAGCGCAGGAGTCAAAGCCATAAAACAGACCTGGATACTGTATAAATAACCACTATTGTGTCACTTTTACTCGCCTGGTGGTATGTTTTTCAGTTATTCATCTGCCGCTCTGCGTCGGCGACGTGGTGACGGGCTATTCTGCTGCCATACGTTAGCCGTTCCTTCATGGCGACGTGGTGAGTTATTCGCTGAACGCCGCTGACTTGGGCTATTATTGCGACTTTGCCCCTGGTCACGGCGACCACGTTGCTGGCGGCCATTCTGAATCGGTTCGGCTTTAATGGTCGGATCAGGATCATAGCCCGCAAGCGCAATGCGTGGGATCTCTTTTCTCAGCAGCCGTTCAATATCCTGCAGCAATTTATGTTCATCCACGCAGACTAATGACAACGCTTCTCCTGTCGCGGCAGCGCGTCCGGTACGACCAATCCGGTGAACATAATCTTCTGGCACATTCGGTAATTCGTAATTCACCACATAGGGCAACTCTTCGATATCAAGGCCCCGCGCGGCAATATCGGTCGCCACCAGCACGCGAATATCACCAGATTTAAAATCAGCCAACGCCCGGGTACGCGCACCCTGGCTTTTATTCCCGTGGATGGCCGCGCTGCGAATACCATCTTTATTCAGTTGTTCAGCCAAATGGTTAGCGCCATGCTTGGTACGGGTAAAAACCAGCACTTGTTGCCAGTTACCTTCACCGATCATTTGCGATAACAGCTCACGTTTACGTTTTTTATCAACAAAATGAACATGCTGCGTGACCTGCTCTGAGGCGGTATTACGGCGCGCTACCGCCACCTCCAGCGGATCATGGAGGATCTTTTCTGCCAATGCTTTGATCTCATCAGAGAAGGTCGCAGAGAATAATAAGTTCTGCCGTCTGGCGGGCAGTTTTGCCAGCACCCGACGAATGTCATGGATAAATCCCATATCCAGCATACGATCCGCTTCATCCAGCACCAGAATTTCCACTTTGTCCAGACTCACCGCGTTCTGGTGCTCCAGATCCAACAAGCGGCCTGGGGTCGCCACCAGCACATCCACACCACTACGCAATTTCATCATCTGTGGATTGATGCTGACGCCACCAAAGACCACCAGCGAACGGATATTCAGATATTTACTGTAATTCTGCACGTTTTCGCCAATCTGCGCCGCCAGTTCACGGGTTGGTGTCAGGATCAGCGCCCTGACCGGACGACGCCCTTTCACTGCGGGTTCGCGCTGGATAAGATGTTGCAATAGCGGCAAAGTAAAGCCAGCAGTTTTACCAGTACCGGTCTGGGCACTGGCCATCAGATCACGTCCCTGTAATACTGCCGGAATCGCCTGTTGCTGAATAGGTGTGGGTTCCTGATAGCCTTGCTCAGCGATCGCCCGCAGAATATCAGCATTCAGACCAAGAAAATCAAAAGACATAGCAACTCCAGACCGCCCCGGCCGTTAGCGGCGTAGTTTCGGGGAGATGATTGTGTAAAGAGATAATGGCAAACCACAATGCCATAAAGCAGCGAAGTCTAGCAGATTTGTCATACTGCGCCTATCCGGATACGGTGATCACTATCGATACCGACCCGCGACAGACGATGCGGGTGGTCACCAGCGGGCGTATTACTCGCACCGCAGGGGCTGGCTGAATGTGTTTCTGATATGCCCAGACCAGCCAATTATTGATTCAGCGGGGTTGCGCAGAAACCGTGTTGACTTTTTTCTCCTTGATAAACAGCGACATTATCACCGGCCCGGTCAGTGTCACGAGTCCCACTATCGCCAGGAGCAGATGACTGTGTAGCACATGCGAAAGCAACCATAGCATGATCAGCATGACGGCAACATACCAGGCGGTGGTCAGTTCCTCAAGAAGATCAACCGTGTCACGCCAGCGTTCCCCATCACGATGAAATTGTAAAAACAGCATCGCCAGTAATGTAGCTACGTACAGAATGCATATTCCGAGGGCAACAGGCACCAGCGCACCACTCAGCCAGCCGATTATCAATACCGCTAATACCAGTAAGTGCAACACAATCTGCCCGCAACTGAGTCCCGTCGCAACATGTATACGCTGTTGCCAGCTCATGGTTTTTCTCCTGCAGAATTGCTATCTCTCATTCAGGGTATGACATTTTACGGAAAATTCCCGGTAAGCACATTTTTTTGTGGCCGGCGGAATGAGATAACCGCCACCAAAAAGTCACACGCTCAAAAAGATGAAGGCATCTGCTTTGGATGGTGGTCACTGAGTGGTCGATTTCCGGAAAACCGCGCGGGATCACTCAACGCGGTTTTTGCGAATAGACGCACTGTTTTCCCGCCTTTCCCAGCAAGAAGATCGGCTGCACAGAAAAAAGGGAGCACTTAGCGGCGATTACCAAAAATACGCAAGATATACAAAAACAAGTTGATAAAGTCGAGATACAGTGAAAGCGCGCCAAGAATAGCCGCTTTACGCAGCGCTGTGCTATCGCTGATATCCATCTGCTCGCCGATATTTTTTAGCATCTGGGTATCATATGCGGTCATGCCGACAAATATCACCACACCAATATAGGTCGTCGCCCACATCAATGCATCGCTCTTCAGCCAGATGTTGACCAGTGAAGCCAGAATCAGGCCAACAACACCCATTATCAGTATATTGCCCCAACCACTGAGATCACGTTTAGTGACAAAGCCATACAGGCTCATGACGCCAAACATCCCAGCACTGACCACAAAGGCGCTGGCAATAGATGAGTCGGTATAGATTAAGAAGATGCTGGAAAGCAGCAGCCCGGTCAATGCCGAATAGAGCATAAACAGCGTGGTTGCTACCCCCGCGCTCAGACGCATGATCATCCCTGAAATGACGAAAACTATCGCGAGCTGGATAATCACTAATACCCAGAACGTGATTTGACTGGAAAAGATAAGCGCCATGACTTCTGGGGTACGGGCGGTATACCAGGCAACAAAAGCGGTCAGTAATAAGCCGACCATCATCCAGCCATACACCTGAGACATGAACGTTTGCAGATTACTACGTACCTGTATAATAGAATTCGACTGTGGAAATCTATTCATAACGGTCTCCTGTTTAACAAAGATGTTTCATTAAGCGTACCATATTACCAGCGTTCTGCTGCCTGATGATCGCTGTCACGCGCGGCAACCCAACGTTCACCCTCTGGTGTCTCTTCACGTTTCCAGAAAGGAGCCCGGGTTTTCAGATAATCCATGATAAATTCTCCGGCCGCAAAGGCACTACTGCGATGCGCACTGGCAACCCCGACAAAGACGATCTCTTCACCCGGCCACATTTCACCTACACGGTGAATGATCGTTATCCGTCCCAGAGGCCAGCGCTGACGGGCCAGCTCAATAATTTCCGCCAGTGATTTTTCTGTCATCCCGGGATAATGTTCAAGGGTTAACGCCTTTACATTATCACCAAGATTATGGTTGCGCACCTTGCCGGTAAACGTGACCACCGCGCCATCTTCATCACATTCAGCCAGCCAGGCGTATTCATCACCGACACAAAAAGGTTGATGGCTGACGATAATACGTGTTTGCGCCATCTTAACCTCCTGTAACCGGGGGGAAAAACGCCACTTCATCGCCATCGACGACAGGATGATCGAACGTGGTCAGTGTCTGGTTGACCGCCACCAGCAGTTTTCCCTCTTCCAGCGCCAGCGCCCAGCGATCACCACGCGTTATCAATTGCTGACGCACGGCATTCACCGTTGGCAGATCCTGAGCCTCCAGCATTAAATCCGCGCAGCCGATCAGTTCACGTACCTGAGCAAAAAACAGTACTTTAATCATATGTCTTATCCACCTGGAAATGGCCGGACTTACCCCCACTTTTCTCCAGCAGACGCACCGGCCCAATAACCATATCTTTCTGTACCGCTTTGCACATATCATAAATCGTTAACGCCGCCACCGAAGCCGCCGTTAATGCTTCCATTTCAACACCGGTTTTGCCACTCAGACGACAGCACGATTCAATCCGCACCCGGTTTTTTTCCGGCTGCGCCTGTAACTGAATTTCGACTTTACTGAGCATTAAGGGATGGCAGAGCGGAATCAATTCCCAGGTCCGTTTTGCTGCCTGAATACCGGCAATGCGGGCGGTGGCGAAGACATCGCCCTTATGGTGGCGACCCTCAATAATCATCGATAGTGTCGCTGGCTGCATTATCACATAGGCTTCGGCGCGCGCTTCTCTGACTGTCTCTGCTTTCGCTGAGACATCTACCATATGTGCTTCACCAGCTGCATTAATATGAGTCAATGGTGACATAGCTTATTTCTTCAGATGAACGATAAAGTTACAGGGACGGGTGCGAGCATCAAGCTGGGCAGCAATAATATTATCCCATGCCGTCTGGCAGGCTCTGGGCGAACCGGGCATCGCCAGTATCAGGGTGCGATTCGCGATACCCGCCACCGCTCGTGATTGCAGTGTCGAAGTGCCAATTTCAGCAAACGAGAGCGAGCGGAACACTTCACCAAAACCCGCTATTTCACGATCAAACAGGGGACATAATGCTTCTGGTACCTGATCACCCTCGGTAAATCCGGTGCCACCGGTGATCAGCACCACCTGAACATCATCGCTGGCAATCCATGCGGATACCTCAGCGCGAATCGCATAACGATTCTCTTGAATTAACCTTTTTGCCACGACATGATGTCCCGCTTTTTGCGCCGCATCCCGCAGCCAGTGTCCTGAGGTATCTTCCTCTTCACTGCGACGGCTGGATACCGTGAGAATAGCAATACGAGTCGGGATAAATACCGTGCTGAACTGACTCATCTGATCGCTCCTGAAAATAAAATTATCCGCCAATATATGACAGATTTTGTGTCATGCCAGTCTTGCCCTGGTGCAGGAAATGTGTCTGTTTTTTCTCGGTTAATGCCGCACAAATACGCGCTTTCAGCATTTCCTGTTGTTGATCATCGGCAAGCAGATCACGCAGACTGATGCCGTTCTCGCCGAACAAACACAGATGCAGTTTACCGATAGAGGAAATACGCAACCGGTTACAACTGGCACAGAAATCTTTCTCATAAGGCATGATTAAGCCAATTTCCCCGTGGTAATCCGGATGGTAAAAAACCTGCGCCGGGCCGTCGCTACGCTGACGGTTCTGCTGACGCCAGCCACGGCGAAGCAACTCATCACGCAGGAGATGACCGGAAATATGATGACGGCGAAATAACTCACTGCCCTCCCCGGTTTCCATCAGCTCAATAAAACGCAGTTGAATGGGGCGCGATTTGATCCAGGCGAGGAAAGTATCGAGCTGATAATGATTAACGTCGCGCATCAGGACAGTATTGACTTTCACCTGTGAAAACCCGGCGGCGAAAGCGGCATCAATACCGCTCATCACTTGCTGAAATTTATCCTGCCCGGTGATGGCATGAAACTGACGTGCATCAAGGCTATCGACACTCACATTAATCGCCGTTAACCCGGCATCGCGCCAGCGATCAATATCCCGCGCCAGGCGGTAACCGTTAGTCGTCACCGCAATCTGACGAATAGCGCTGTTTTCACGCACAGCGGCGATGATGTCGCAAAAATCACGGCGTAGAGAGGGTTCGCCGCCGGTCAGACGGACTTTTTCCGTGCCAAGGGCGGCAAACGCTCGCGTCACCCGACGTACTTCACTCACACTGAGAAAGCTTTTATTGCGCGTCGTGCCAGGCTGGTAGCCTTGCGGCAAACAGTAAGTACAACGAAAATTACAGACGTCGGTAATCGATAAGCGCAAGTAATAAAACTTACGAGAAAATGCATCGGTAAGCTGAGTGACCATGGACACCTTTCCGGATACGGGAGACGTGGTCATTTCTTCTCACGCCCTGGTGACAAGCCAGGCTTGTCACGGCCAAAGTACCATATCTGCTGACACAGGTACTCAGGCTAGAGTGTTAACGGGTTGCGCCGATGATAACGCGAAAACAGATGTTCTGCCACACCCTATTTCGCTATATAATCATATACATAATGAAAAAATTAGATTTTTCAACTAAAAAATAGCAAAAAATTAGAATATTTTATTGTTGTGGGCCATTTTTTAAACAAAATGACACTATTTTGCTGGATTGGCGGGCAGATAAGCGCGTTATTTCTGTTTATATTCCTGATATATCGGAATAATCAGCGCCTGGCACAGCAGGCGTAATGGGAGGGGGAAGGCAGGATCAGGACATCGCAATAAATTGTTCACGCAGCTGATGTAGTTGGTCACGAATCTGTGCCGCCTGCTCAAACTCCAGATCCTGGGCATGTTGCATCATCTGTGCTTCCAGTTTCTGGATTTGCTGCTGCAGTGCTTTTGGCGTCAAATTCGTCATTTCGGTCGTCAATGGTGCGGGTGACTGGCCCCGTTTTTTCGCTTTGGTTTTGGCAATATTGCTGCCCGTTTGTAAAATATCGACGACTTTTTTATTCAGTCCTTGTGGCGTAATACCATGTTCTGCATTATAACGCTGCTGTTTCTCACGCCGCCGTTCGGTTTCGCTAATCGCTTTTTCCATCGAAGCCGTGATTTTATCAGCGTAAAGAATCGCTTTGCCGTTAATATTCCGCGCTGCCCGGCCAATAGTCTGAATCAGTGAACGCTCTGAACGTAAAAAGCCCTCTTTATCTGCATCAAGAATCGCTACCAGCGAAACTTCTGGCATATCGAGCCCTTCGCGCAACAGGTTAATCCCCACCAGTACATCAAACTCACCCAGCCGTAAATCACGGATAATTTCCATTCGCTCAACGGTATCGATATCGGAATGGAGATAACGTACACGCTCACCATGTTCTTCAAGATATTCGGTTAAATCTTCGGCCATCCGTTTCGTCAGCGTGGTGACTAATACCCGTTCATTAAGCGCGACGCGCTGACGAATTTCCGAAAGCAGATCATCCACCTGCGTTGCCACCGGGCGCACTTCTATCACCGGGTCAAGCAGCCCTGTCGGACGTACCACCTGGTCAACCACCTCCTCGCCTGATTTCTCCAGTTCATAGGGGCCTGGGGTGGCGGAAACATAAATTGTTTGTGGCACCAGTGCGGCAAACTCTTCAAACTTTAACGGCCGATTATCGAGCGCTGAGGGGAGACGGAAGCCATACTCAACCAGCGTCTCTTTGCGTGCCCGGTCACCACGGTACATACCGCCAATTTGTGGCACAGTGACGTGAGATTCGTCTATCACCAGCAAACCATCGGCGGGCAGATAATCAAACAAGGTCGGTGGTGGTTCGCCAGGCCCACGTCCGGAAAGAAAGCGTGAGTAGTTTTCAATGCCAGAGCAATAGCCCAGTTCATTCATCATTTCCAGATCGAACTGTGTGCGTTGGGTCAGGCGCTGTTCTTCGAGTAATTTATTGTTGGCTAATAATATTTTACGCCTGTCTGCCAGCTCTGTTTTAATCTCTTCCATCGCCTGGACGATCCGCTCACGGGGTGTCACGTAGTGTGTCTTCGGATAGATGGTGTAGCGAGGGATCGTCGCCTGAACCTGACCGGTCAGGGGATCAAAGAGAGATAAACGTTCGACTTCTTCATCAAATAATTCAACACGTAGCGCGATATCATCCGATTCTGCCGGAAATATATCAATCACTTCACCACGTACCCGGAACGTCCCGCGTTGAAACGCCTGGTCATTACGTACATATTGTAGTTCCGCCAGACGACGCAGAATCGCCCGCTGATCGATCAGCATTCCTACCGTCAGATGTAGCATCATTTTCAGGTAGAGATCGGGATCACCCAGACCATAAATCGCGGATACAGAAGCCACCACCACCACATCGCGTCGTTCAAGCAACGCTTTGGTTGCTGACAAGCGCATCTGTTCAATATGTTCATTCACAGAAGCGTCTTTTTCGATAAACGTATCCGAACTGGGAACATAGGCTTCAGGCTGGTAATAATCATAGTAGGAGACAAAATACTCGACGGCATTATCCGGAAAGAAAGATTTCATCTCGCCATATAGCTGGGCGGCCAGCGTTTTATTGGGTGCCAGTACCATTGTTGGGCGCTGCAGATCAGCAATAACATTGGCAATGGTAAACGTTTTCCCTGATCCCGTTACACCGAGCAAGGTTTGATGGGCGAGACCATCTTCCAGCCCTTCTTTCAGACGACGGATAGCTTCTGGCTGATCGCCGGAAGGATGAAAGGCCGAGTACAGGGTAAACGTTTTACTCATAGTTCTGCTTCTGAAAAGAGGATGGCACATCTGAGCGAACGAGGTTTAATTCTATCCCTGATCCTGGCTTTTGCCAACCACCATATCTGTATATAACAACAGTATTATAGTGATATCCCGCGTTCTGATCGTGGATGATATTGTTGTTGCGACTTAAAATTATCCATCTTGTGGATGAATTATCCGTTTATAAGGTTATCCCCAAAAGAAATGATCATTTAATATTTGTCAAGTAAGGTAAGAAAACTTTTGTATCGCTAGCAGAGCACTTTTTGATAGTCATTGATTTTATTTAACTTATTGATTTTTAATAAAATTATTTAAAAGACGGGTTTAACACCAACTCCACGATAAGCCGCGTAGTTCGTGGCTTATCGCTACTTCTCTAACTCTAATACACAAGGTTATCCACAGGAATAGTGGATAACTCCTCGCAAGCTATAGCCACCGCTATGCGGAAAAAATTGTCGTCAGAAAAGCGATCAGGCAAAAAAAAGAAAATTATTTTTCCTGCTAACATTAGTTGACATTATCGGCACATCATGAAAAAAATTCAGCGAAAGAATGACAGGATCACGACTGAGTGGAATTAATATGCAACCCGCTTTCCTGTGGCTGGCGGACACCGATCGTTATCAGTACATCATCCCAGGAGGGAAAATCCGCATCAGGATGTGGCGTGTTATGGCGGCAGACCAGTGCCGCTCGCTCATTCATCAGCAGTACCTCCAACACCGTCACCGAACGCGATCGACGACCTTCGGATGGGCAATACGTCCCTGGCTGCGGTCGTAGGCGCGTTGGCCGGTATTAAAAAAGAAAGCACCGAGCGTCAGCAGAATCACGACATAGATAACGAACAGGCCCAATGTCAGTAATGCCCGTTTGACATCAATTCCCTGCAATATATTGATATCCCAGATTAATAGCAGGCTCCAGACCGCTAATATGAAGATAATAAGCAGCAGGATGGCACCGATCAGAATGCGCATAAAAAGACCTCCCAGAATTAAAATTTAAGGTTATCCAGCAGTGCCTGTTTGCGTGCCTCGAACTCATCAGCGGTGATGATGCCCTGGCGCTCCAGCAGTTTTAACTCGGTTAGCCGTTCAACCAGCCCTGTTTCACTCGCCTTTTCCGGCTTGGCGCTAGTCAGATTTTTCGCTAATTCCGCCCCCACGCCGAACTGAACGCCGGCGCCAGCCAGACCAGCGGGGTTTTTAGCGGCATCGCGCAAGGCCCGTAGTTTTTCCAGCTCGCTATAATCCAGACCTGCTTGTTTGCCAGCCCGATAAAACTGTTGATAAATTCCGGGTCCATTACCTTGGTATATATCACACGTTGCGTATCTTCATCTGCCAAGTTAAACATATCTGAATAGATTTGCAATGACATACCAAAGAACATACCCGTTGCTTCATTTTTAAAACTGAACATATTATTACCTCTCTTTCATTAAGGTTTGTTGTTAACATCTGATTTTTATTTATGACGCCACCAATATCAGGCATAAGTAAACCTCATCATTAAATGATGGCAGGAACTTATCGTGGTTATTTAGTCGTTAGGATTTACATGTTTACAGTGAGAAGATATTTTTATACATATACCGGTGAGTGAATGTAAAAATGCTCTCACTTTTATCTGGCTTACATTTCTGAACAGACAATACCCACTTTGTGCATCATGTCCTTTATAAAAATGCTCTTTCGTCAGATCGATAATAATCTCATTGAACCTGTCCATTTCTTTCTTATTTGTCATCAGCGACTTATAAAACCCCGGCATATCTCCCCTCAGCTTATTAATGTTCTCATTAAATAGCCTTTCTGCCACTGCATTAAACTGCTTTGTTGTTTTTATTTCTAAAATCATAATAACCACCTTATTGTTAACGTTTTACATTGAAACTTCACGTAAGGCCGTAGTAGCCTGTTCGATCCATTCGTCCACTTCACTCTCAATAAAAGCAATCGCCCTGATACCTGTTTTTATCTGTGCGGGAAAACGACCTGCCTTAATAAATTCATAGAGCCACGTTTTGCCGAATCCGGTTCTGTTCATTACCTCGGGCAAACGAATAAGCTTTGGATGTTTTTCTTTATTGGTTTGAATCATATTTATCTCCTGTGTTGTTCGATGAGATAATTGTATGGATTTTTCTTGTGATTTAAGAGGGATGTTCAGAAAAGAGTTTTTTTCGCAGATTTTTTTGGAGTATAAAAATAGGGTGGTGTATTCAATATGTTTATATTGTTTCAAACATAATATTCGCGCTCAATAAAAGTACCGATGATCCTGTCATGCATCTCAAAAGATTTTGAGTACCCCAGTGTCTTACGATTCAGTCGCTTTAACCGGTTACGCAGATTCAGGTTTTCCCGTTCAATCCGCTGCGTGTAAAGCTTACCCCTGATATGTTTTTTATCCGGCAGTATGTCATATGCGCTGAAGTTATCGGTACACCAGAAGGCGACATGAAAACCTGACAGTAATCTCAGTAACCTGCGCAGTGTCTTTTTGCTCCTGCGCCCAAAAGTAGGCGCAATAATACGTTTGAGACGAGGCTCCCACGCATACCACAGCCAGCGTTGCTGCTTTTTACTGCCAGCAAAAGACCACATCTCATCCACTTCACAGATAAGCTGGATTTGCAGATTATCCAGCGGCAATGTGGTTACACATCGTGGGGCGGGTTTTTTAAAGTGCGGACAACGGCATTAATGCTGATATGCAGAGTCCGTGCGGTATCACGGATACCGGCATTATTCATAGCAAGGTCAACAATTTGTTCTTTCATGCCGGGGTGGCAGGCTCGATAAGCGTAATCGGTCTGGAAAGTACGACAGCATGACTGACAACGATAGCGCTGAAATCCGGACTTACCCACGCCATGCTTTTTAACGGGTTCAGTTTGTTTACAAAACGGGCATGCTACGTCAATTTTAGCCATCTGGTGTCTCTGATAAAAAGAGCGATTATATAACATGATCAATATGTTGAATACATGACCAAAAAACCGTAGCGTGTACACATAGTACGTGAGGATTTTGGGCGCTACCCAGAGCCAAAATAGCCAATAAATAGCCAGTAAATAGCCAGTAAATAGCCAGTAAATAGCCAGTAAAATAGCCAGTAAAATAGCCTAATTGGCCGGACTTTATTAATCCATAATGCAGTATTGATACAATTCAGTATTATTCCTGATTCATCTAATTCACCGATATTTATATTTACTCCATGAATTCCATGTTTTTATTAAATAATTTGCGAAAGAAAATTATAGTTGCATTAATATAACTTAAAATGATAACTAAAGTTTTCATATCGGTTGCCGATAATGATTACCTCACTGGATTTCCAGAATATTTTTATGTGTGACACAAATCAAAAGATTAAAATTTATGCTGTATATTGGGAAGGTCCATTCTCGTTAGATGCTATAGCGCAGGACAAACCCAGCCGTATTGTAAAAGATTGGTATTGCCTTTATCAGATTTATGGAGAGCATCCCACATATGGCCGTGATGTGCTGTTATACATAGGTAAAACAGAAAGAGATATAAAAGAAAGACTATCAGAACATTACAACCGATTTTCTAATCAGTGCGATGAGGTTAAGATTTTCCTGGCTTCATTTGGTGAATTTACAAGCTGGCATGAAATGCGTGAAGGAAACTATGATCCTGTCAGTAAAGATAATACCGAACTCAATGCAATTGAATCACTGTTAATCTATGCCCATCAACCTGCTTATAACAGTAAATCACTCATAACTCCTGCATTTGAAGGAAAAGTTTTCCGCGTGTTTAATACTGGCAGAAGAAAATCACTCATGCCGGAAATAAGCACTCAGTTTTATCGTGATGATATGACCATTGTCAAAAAAGATACGCTATGAGTTTCCCTCCTGAGATCCATAAAACATGCGATAAAAACCGTGTCCGCATACTGTAGTGACTGATAAAGATAGTGTCAGGATCGAGCCGTGTGCTGGTGCCGTTGAGTTTTCTGGTGCAGAACGGAAAAGTAGCTTGCGTCACTTTCCCGTTCTGCGTGGTTAAAATGACGCACTGGTCTGGCGCAATATGTTAAAAATCTCAGTCTGCGGCAGTATATACAGGCTGGCGAAGTGGCGCTCTCAAAAAGAGCGCTGCTCTTTACAGTGCAAATCCGTAGTGAGAACCATCCGGCAGCTCAACATCAAGACGCAGTTTTCCGCCAGTCGCTTCAATGTAGCGTTTCAGCGTGGACAGTTTCAGATCTCGTCCCGGCTTTTCCATACTGGCAACGGTAGGCTGCCGGATGCCCAGAGCCTGAGCCATTTCTGCCTGCGTTTTCTGCACTTTCTCACGCAGTTCGGCAAGATGAATATTTAGCAGGATGTCTGCCGCCATCACCTGCGCATCGGCCATAACTTCCGGTTTTTCATCTGCAAGAAGCTGTTCGAGCGTTCTGCCCATCGTATTACTCCTTATTCATCTAACATATTCAGATAATTAGTCAATTCCCGATCGGCAACCGTAATCATCTGGTGATAAAAGCGTTTTTCATTACCCACCTTATTACCAGCACAAAGCAGAATGCCGGTTCGGTGAGGGTCGAAAGCGAAAAATATCCGTATAGGATCGCCCCGGCTCTGTACACGCAGCTCTTTCATGTTGTTGTAGCGGGAACCTTTGATCGTATCGACATAAGGCCGGGGCAATCCCGGCCCCCTTTCCCGCAAAACAAGTAGCGACGCCAGCACACAAGCCCTATCAGTTGCACAAAGCGCACTAAACCAATCGTCAAATCGATCCGTCGTCTTAATAGCCCACACAGGAACCTCTCATAATATAGATCAAAAACTATATAGATGCAAATCAATAATGAAGATAATGCTGTTTTGTCAGACCAAATGCACACCCATTTGTCGGGAAGTGGAAAACATGTTCCCGTTACTGGATTAAGAATGTGAAAATCAATCGCCACATTGCGGTACAGATCACATAAGCGCTGTGAGTGACGCCAGGTTAAGGGCACCATCCACAGGCAATATTACGTATCAGAGGAAATACATCCGGTTTGTCAGTACAGGAAGGAAGAATGGTTTATGCGCCAGAAGATTTTTAGAGCCTATTCCATTAGGCGTTATTGGCGCAGCCAGTTTGGACACGGACAGCGCGGAGAAACCGCAGCGTACACGGAGTACGTGAGGATTTCGAGCACTGCCCAGGGCCAAAATGGCAAGTAAAATAGCCTAATGGGATAGGCTCTTATTGATAAGAACAGGACATCCCGTTTCTCCTCACTGTAAGGATAGTTGTCACCCCTTGTGAAAAATCAGTCTGAGGGGATGGAGTGACAAATGAAACGTATTTCTCCTGAACGAAGTCAGAAAGAGAATAAATAACGGTTTTGTCATCAGACATTGACTGATTCCATATCTACTTTGAATAAGATATTGCGTCTTTTGTCACTGATAAACCATCAATTTTTGTCTCCATTATATCCCATAGCGCATATTTTCTTTTATGCGTAATAAAAAGAGATTTAAAATAATCCTCTGTCGATGGTACCTGTGTTGTCCATGTGATACCTTTGCTATAATCAATGCTTTTTTTCATATCTGATGCGGCATAACCATAATATTTACTTTGTGAACGGCTAATATTATCCTCAACCAATATTCGGCGAAGAAGTGTCGCTAAATATCCATGACCTTGTTTGTAAAGAGTGCTCGATAAAGAGCGAACAAATGATCCACTAAAAAAAGAAAGCATTTCAGAAACTTCTTTTGTTTCCGCATGAGCTATTTCATTAGCTATTTTATCATACGAACCTGTCTCTGATAGAAAGAAGATAACAAAGGGAAAACCTTTCTCTTTTGCCATATCAATAAATAGCTGCAATGGCTCTGTGGTTTTGTCTATCTTTTTATAAAGATTATAAAAAACAACATTACAGCGTTTCTTAAACTCGTCAATACAAAGTGCTTTGACCCGTGGAATATCACCTTCTTCGATTAATGCCTGAGCCAGAACTTCAGCCCATTTATTGCGAAGTCCGGCATGATCAACATATTCATCTTCTTTTATTTTATTAAGTACCAGAATCGCTTCCTCAGTACAGAGCTCATTAACCAGCAACTCAGCAAAATTAATAATGTACTCTGGATGAATCCGTTTTCCTTTTTTCAAACATTGCCTGACGAAATCAATATCCAGAATATAAAGACTTAATTCAACCGCAGCATTGACATTATCGTGAGTAAAGAAATATTCTCTTAAAGAACGGATAACATCATAACCAAGGTCTCTTTTATGATCGTTAAACACACTAAAAGAAAAATAGCTCTCCTTTTTAAGTACAGAGATTATTTTATCTGCAATAATATTGCTATCTTTATCTCTTTGCAGCGAAAGCGCTTTTAACCAGATATCAACAATACTATTATAATAATTCATCCAGCTACCGCTTGATGTGTCTGCAATCTGACATAGCTTTTCAAAAGTTACCAGGAGATCATGACAAAAAGTCTCTGTTTTCTCAGGCAGTATTAATACTGTTTTTTCAAGTGGTAAAACAATGTTTCTGTATAGTTCTTCAAAAAAATCATCGGCCGCATAATAGTCATAAAACCGTTTAAGTTTTAGTTTTCTTTTATATTCACTTTCTGCTTTTTTCAGCGCTTCATCTGGCGATGCAAGATACTGACTGATGAGTAATGATTTAGCCTGTTTGTTATCCTCAACAAGAGCACAGATTATCTCCATAAGCTGTTCAGCAGACATCGTGCTCATCATTTTGAGTTGTTTCTGATTCAGTGTTGACATAATCATATCCTGATGTTTTGAAAGAAGCCGGGGAATTTAATTGTACCAACACTATAATATGATATTCAACATAATAATTAACCAGATGATCTTGATGACTATTCATGATACAAAACCATGTGTTTTATCACCTGAACTGGCATCGCTTAAGTACAAATACTGAAAGGCATGGGATTATCATACTGACAGGCATCACGAAATCGGGCATGATGAAAAAGGTCAGCGTCGTGCAGATCATTAAAAAACTTTTATTATCGGGAGTCATAGATGAATTTCAGAATTGCGGTTCCAGTTTTAATGCTGACAATGATGTTTACTATGAATGTCTACGCTTTGCAGGATTGTTCACAGGCCATCAATGATACGGAAGTATTAAATTGTTCCACAACGAATAAAACGGAGGCCGAAGCCTTGCTGAATACCGCATACGCTAACGCTCAAAATCGTATCGATCAGGTTTTTATCAGTGACCCGGTGATGAAAAAAGCGTATCTGAATGCATTTATCAAAACGCAGCGGGCCTGGCTGAAATTTCGTGATCTGCAATGTGCGCTAAAAGCACATCCGGCAGCAGAAGGCTCGAATCTGCGGCTGGACTTTATGAATCAATGTATCACGCAATTTAATACTGAGCGCAGCAAAACATTGCAGGAAATACCTTACGAGCAGTAATGTTCTGTACTGGTAATGTTATATATGGCGGCAGGTCCTTCAGTCACAGAACCGTATCACCCGCTTCGGAAAATTTAATCTGCGAGTAAGAGTGACAAATAAAAAGTATCTCTCCTGAGCGTAACACCGTCACATTTATGAAGCCATACTGACAGTCACTTAGAGCCTATCTCATTAGGCTCTTAGCTCCCCCGAAAAAGCCAGCAAGTGGATTCTGCCGGGGGAATCGTCAATAACCCGATAACTGATTTCACCAAATCAAAAATACTTATGCATGAGCGGGTTTTTTCATCCATGCGGCGGTGAGTGCTGAGATCAGACATCCTATAGTCAGGTATATCGCCACGCTGTGCCATGAACCATTAAAATGCGTCACTAATGCAGTGGCAATAAAAGGGGTGAATCCTCCCCCGACCACACTGGCGACCTGGTAACCGACACCGGCACCACTGTAGCGATAGCGGGCACCAAACATTTCAGTGAACATCGGTTGCTGTACACACACCACCATATCATGAGCGATATTAGCCAGCAGTAATGCAAAAAACAGGATCCACAGATAGGCGTGGTATTCGAGAGCGATAAAAAAGGGAAAAGCACTTAATGTGCCGATTAACGCACCCGTGATATAAATTCGCCGACGGCCAAAACGATCAGCCAGCCAGGCGAAGAAAGGGATGGTCAGGCAGCTAATAGCACCAATGATTAAGCCGATATTGAGAAATAATTCTCGTGATAATCCCAGGTGCTGCGTCGAGTAATTGAGTGCAAAAGCCGTCACAATATACATCGTTAGTAGCTCGCACAAACGCAGCGCGATAATCTGCAAAAAAGCGCCAGGATGGAGGAGTAATGCTTCGACAACGGGCAGATATTTCATCTGCGAGCGATCTCTTGTTTCTCGTTGCTGCTTTTCAAATTCCGCTGATTCGCTCATGCCATTGCGGATCCATAATGTCACCAGCACCAGCACAATGCTGAACAGAAAAGGAATGCGCCAGCCCCAGCTAAGAAATTGCTCGTTGCTGGTATTGGCGCTGATAATCGAAACCATGCCAGTGGAGAGCAGCAGGCCGACACCATAACCCACCTGCACGCCACTACTATAAAACGCTTTTTTCTTTTCCGGCGCACACTCTACCGCCAGTAACGCCGCGCCGCCCCATTCACCGCCAACAGCAAATCCCTGAATGGCCCGTAAAATAACCAGTAAAACAGGTGCCCACCAGCCAATCTGATTAAATGAAGGCAACAGACCAATGCAGGTCGTCGCAAGGCCCATCATCCAGACCGTCATTATCAACATCCGTTTACGCCCGAGGCGGTCGCCAAAGTGGCCAAAGATGATGCCTCCTAAGGGACGAAACAGAAAGCCCACGCCGAAGGTGGCGAAAGCGGCAAGGTTTCCCATAGCCTGGCTCACATTCGGGAAAAATTCGTGGTTAAACACCAGCGCGGCAGTAATGCCGTACAGCAAAAAATCATACCAGTCAACCACCGCGCCAGCAAAACTACCCCATGCGGCTCTTCTGGCGCGATTAAGTGAACAAGATGCCCTGGCGGGCTGGGGGGAACTCAACGTGCGGTCCATATCTATCCTGTCTGTCGTAATATAAAAGTTTGTCCCATCAGGCTATTTGACGTGCCATTCTGGCTCCCGGCAGTGGCCGAGATCCTCACGTACTACCTGTACGCTGCGGTTTCTCCGCGCTGTCCGTCTCCAGACTGGCTACACCAGTAACATCTGATGGGATAGCTTCTAAGTCATTATTGGAATAAACGCTGTTTCAGTCGCGTTTTACCAAGAGTACCGCGCCGCAGGATAAGAGAAAAGATTTTTACCGTTCAGGATGCATTTAAAGACGTGAAATGAGACCAGTAATCTAACAGCGTAATACCGTTTCCGGGATAAAGGGGCGAGCGCTTGATGATCCGCCATCTCGCCCCCTTGCCCGCTAGCGAACATAACCGCTGTTCGACAGCATGATTATCCCGCCGTTTTATCTTCGGCCTTCGCTTCCCCCATCACTTTCAGCTTTTTAGAGATATCACGTCGTTCTTTCGAGAGTTCAGCGTTCTTAATGATGTAATCATCCACGCGATCTTCATAATCACTTTTCATGCTGGCAATAATGCTCTGTATTGCCTCAACACTCATCCCCGGCTTGATATAGTCGCTCAGATTATCCAGCAACAATACGCGCTTCTGGTTATCACGGATCTTTTTTTCAGCATCCTGAATTTCACGCTGTAACTTATTTTTTCGACGGTACAGACGAACAAATTCAACCACATTCTGGAAAGACGGTTTGACTATTTCCATTTTGGTACCCCCTGATATTTTAAGATTCACCCCATTGTCGACCCTGTCATGTTACCATAATGGGTAATCATCGCAGATGACAATACTTTTCGCTGGTATTTATTATATCCTTTATTTCATACTATCGGTCGCGCCATTGACCTGGCGTTGCGTTAATACGCTTAAGCGATAAGGTTAACAGGCAGGATGACGCTGGCAAGCGGGGCGAAAAAAGCTGCGTTGTCAGCACACTTCTGCTATCCAGGCAAATCGATTACCATACCGACTCATCACTCTTCAGGCTGACTATGCAATGAAACACGGGTTATCACTGTTTTATACGCATCTGCGTTTTGCCCGATGCTGCCTGAAGCGTGTCGATCCAGCCGCCAGCCACTAGGGATAATAAAAAGACGATGCAAAAGAGCGCCAGTCAACCTGGATTTTTATTTCACGATTATGAAACTTTTGGCACGCATCCGGCGCTTGATCGCCCGGCACAGTTTGCGGCTATCCGCACCGATGAAGCACTGAATATCATCGGTGAAGCGGAAATTTTCTACTGCAAGCCCGCTGATGACTATCTGCCACAACCTCAGGCAGTACTAGTGACCGGTATCACTCCCCAGCAGGCGCTCGCCAAAGGTGAAAACGAAGCCCTGTTTGCTGGTCATATCCATGATCTGTTCACCGTGCCGCAAACCTGTATCGTCGGTTATAACAATGTCCGTTTCGACGATGAGGTCAGTCGTCATCTTTTTTACCGTAATTTTTACGATCCTTACGCCTGGAGCTGGCGGCATGATAACTCGCGCTGGGATCTACTGGATGTGATGCGTGCCTGCTACGCACTCCGCCCGGAAGGGATTAACTGGCCGGTAAATAGCGATGGTCTGCCGAGTTTTCGTCTGGAACATCTGACCGTCGCTAACGATATCGAACACAGCAACGCCCATGATGCAATGGCCGATGTTTATGCCACTATCGCGATGGCGAAACGGGTAAAGTCCTGCCAGCCTAAATTGTTTGATTATCTTTATGGTTATCGTCATAAGCGCAAACTGGCGACCCTGATTGACATTCCACAGATGAAGCCACTGGTGCATGTCTCCGGCATGTTTGGTGCGGCACGGGGCAACACCAGTTGGGTCGCCCCCCTCGCCTGGCATCCGGATAATCGCAATGCAGTTATCATGGTCGATCTCGCTGGCGATATATCACCACTGCTCGATCTGGAGGCCGATACCCTTCGTGAGCGCCTGTATACACCAAAAATCGAACTCGGAGAACAGACCGCGATTCCCATAAAGCTGGTACATCTGAATAAATGTCCGGTCTTAGCCCCAGCCAATACTCTGCGGGCTGAAGACGCTGAGCGACTGGGTATCAACCGCCAGCATTGTCTCGATAATCTGCAACAATTACGTCGCTATCCTCAGGTGCGCGAAAAAGTGGTCGCACTCTTTGCCGATGCGCCCCCCTTACCCCCTTCAGATAACGTTGATAACCAGCTGTATGCCGGCTTTTTCAGCGATGCTGATCGTGCGGCGATGGATATTATCCGGCAAACTGAACCCCATAATTTGCCGGCACTGGATCTTACCTTTGCCGATAAACGTATTGAGCGTTTGTTGTTTAACTACCGTGCACGTAACTTCCCCGGCACCCTGACAGACAGCGAACACCAACGCTGGTTAGCCCATCGTCGTGAAGTGTTTACTGCGGAGTTTTTACAGGCTTATGCCGATGAACTACAGATGCTTTATCAGCAATACAGCGACGATAACGAGAAACAGACACTTCTGAAAGCACTGTGGCAATACGCACAGCATATTGTGTAACTGTGGCGCACAAAAAAGCCGATGGTTTGCTGGCCATCGGCTTATTGGTTTACAACATTGTCATGTCAGGCAATATCTTCATATTGTGGTACCGGATTACGGAATACCCGGGTGACACAGCCCAGATACAGCAAGCCTAAACTTCCCCAAATCAGACCCAGCACCATCGAGTTCTCTTCAAGATTCAGCCATAACGCTCCGACTGTTAACGCACCACAAATCGGCAGAATCAAATAGTTTATATGATCCTTCAGGCTCTTATTATGTTTCTCACGGATCCAGAACTGTGAGATGACTGATAAATTAACAAACGTGAATGCCACTAATGCACCAAAGTTAATCAATGCGGTCGCTGTCACGAGGTCAAACTTCACCGCCAGCAGCGCAATGGCACCGACCAGCAATACATTCCATGCCGGGGTGCGCCATTTAGGATGTATGTAGCCAAAAAAGCGCGTCGGGAAAGCGCCATCACGCCCCATCACATACATCAGACGGGAAACACCAGCATGTGCTGCCATGCCAGATGCGAGGACGGTCACACTGGAGAACACCAGTACTCCCCACTGGAAGGTTTTTCCGGCGACATACAGCATGATTTCGGGTTGTGATTCATCCGGATTTTTAAACCGTGAGATATCCGGAAAATACAACTGTAAAAAATAAGAGGTGACAATAAAGATTAAGCCACCAATCAACGCCGTCAGAAAAATAGCACGCGGAATGACGCGCCCGGCGTCTTTGGTCTCTTCTGAAAGCGAAGAAATACCATCAAAACCGAGAAAGGAGAAGCACAGAATTGTCGCGCCGGTGATCATCGGCACCACATGGGATCCTTGCGACCAGAACGGGCGCGTACTGACCAGCGTTCCGGTTCCTTCGCCATGCATCACCCCATAGATGATCAAACCCAGAATGACGGCGATAATCCCCATCTGCAGAACAACAATCAGCGTATTGAAATTGGCGACTGACTTGATGCTACGCAGATTAAAAAGAGTCATAAAGGCAACCAGCGCCACAACAAAGATCCATGAAGGTACACTGGGAAGCAGTGCTTCAAAGTAAATCTTTGCCAGCAAAATATTGATCATCGGCATAAACAGATAGTCCAGCAGCGATGACCAGCCCACCATAAAGCCAACGATGGGGTGGATAGATTTCTGGGCATAGGTATAGGCGGAACCCGCAGACGGAAAACGACGAATCAATTTACCGTAGCTCAGCGCCGTAAAGAGGATTGCGGTTAACGCGAATACATAGGCCGTTGCGACATGACCGTCGGTCAGCCTGGAGACGATACCAAATGTATCAAATAGCGTCATCGGCTGCATATAGGCAAGGCCCATCATAATAACCGGAATCAACGTCAGAGTTTTACGTAATTCCACGCGAGAGGTGTTTGGAGTAATGTTATGCGACATGGTGGTTATCCCCTTTTACGGTGAGAGCCAGCGCGTAAGCAAAAAAGTGCCCCATTGCAGTGTATTCCTCAGCGACAACGACGGTCGTTTTTTAGTAAATATCTATCCGGTACGAAGCCCGGCCTCTTGGTATTGGATAATGTTTCTGTAAAACCAAAAAAATAACCGACCCTTTAAAAAAGGGTCGGCCAGTGTCTGATGATACAGGTTGGTCATTATGCGATATTTTTTAATAAAAGACAATATGTTGTCATTTAAAATAGTCGCCATCTGTGGCGGAAACGGATCATATCGCCCGGCCCAACAGGCATCTTCTATGATCACGTGTCCAGGTGCTGATACTCAAAACCCGGTATTTCGGGCTCGGTCGAGGCCATTTCACGTGGCTGAATGGCGATAAGATAATAGTAGCAAAAAGCGCTTGCATTTCGCCGTTAAGGTAGTTTAGCTTAGAAAACATTATCTGTTTCATCATTCGCTGAGAATTTTATGAACCACGTTCAGTTTAAACATCACCATCACCACCATCATCCTGGCTAGTCTTTCAGGCGATGTGTGCTGGAAGACATTTACGATCTTCCAGCGGTGCATGAGCGTGGATAAAGCCCCCGGAAGATCAACTTCCGGGGGCTTTTTTTTGGATCAAATTCATACGGATACAGAGGGAAACAGCATGTCTGACAATTATCGATTACGTATCGCGATACAAAAATCAGGACGCCTGAGTGACGATTCACACCAGCTCCTTAACCATTGTGGGATCAAAGTTAATTTCCATAGCCAGCGCCTGATCGCGCTGGCGGAAAATATGCCGATCGATGTTCTCCGTGTGCGCGATGACGACATTCCCGGACTGATTATGGATGGGGTCGTCGATCTGGGGATCGTCGGGGAAAATGTTCTCGAAGAGGCGCTGTTGACACGGCGCGCCCAGGGGGAAGACCCCGACTATTTTACACTGCGTCGCCTTGACTTTGGTGGCTGTCGCCTGTCACTGGCTATGCCCGCCAATGAACACTGGGACGGCCCGCTCACACTGGAGGGTAAGCGCATCGCCACCTCCTACCCTCACCTGTTAAAGCGTTATCTTGATCAGCAAGGGATCACGTTTAAATCCTGTTTACTGAATGGTTCTGTCGAGGTCGCGCCGCGTGCTGGCCTCGCGGACGCTATCTGCGATCTGGTCTCTACCGGTGCCACACTGGAGGCTAATGGTCTGCGCGAAGTGGAAACTATCTATCGCTCAAAAGCCTGTCTTATTCAGCGTAAAGGGGAGATGAGTGAGGGCAAGCAGCAACTTATCGATCGTCTGTTAATTCGCATCCAGGGAATTATTCAGGCGCGGGAATCCAAATACATCATGATGCATGCCCCTGCGGCACGCCTGGACGAGGTCATCGCCCTGTTACCGGGTGCTGAGCGGCCGACTATTTTACCTCTGGCTGGCGACCAGCAACATGTTGCTATGCACATGGTCAGTAGTGAAACGCTGTTCTGGGAAACGATGGAACAACTCAAAATGCTGGGTGCCAGCTCTATCCTGGTGCTGCCCATTGAAAAAATGATGGCATAACGTCAACCATGAATCAGCGTATAAACAGGGGATAACGATGAGCTTTAATACCATTATTGACTGGGATCGTTGTAGCGCGGCACAACAGCAACAACTATTAATACGTCCGGCAATCACCGCCTCCGACAATATCAGCCGCACAGTGGCCGATATTCTGTCTCAGATTAAACATCGCGGCGATGCCGCGTTGCATGAATATAACGCCCGGTTTGATAAAACCGAGGTTAAGACGCTCAAGGTCACTCGCGAAGCCATCACCGCCGCCAGTGACCGCCTGAGCGATGAGCTGAAACAGGCGATGGCGATCGCGGTCAAAAATATCACCACTTTCCATCATGCTCAGCAGCTACCAGAGGTCGATATAGAAACGCTGCCCGGTGTGCGTTGTCAGCAAGTTACGCGCCCCATTGCCTCGGTTGGGTTATATATTCCTGGCGGCTCGGCGCCCCTCTTCTCGACGGTGTTGATGCTGGCAATACCGGCCCGGATTGCCGGTTGTCAGCAGATAAGTTTATGCTCCCCGCCGCCGATTGCTGATGAAATCCTCTATGCCGCTCAGCTATGCGGTATCCGTGATATTTTCCAGCTCGGAGGGGCACAGGCGATCGCGGCACTGGCTTTTGGGACCGAATCGGTGAATAAAGTTGATAAAATTTTTGGTCCGGGTAATGCCTGGGTTACCGAGGCGAAACGCCAGGTGAGTCAGCGTCTGGAGGGCGCAGCGATCGATATGCCCGCCGGGCCGTCAGAAGTCTTAGTGATCGCCGACAGGGGCGCCAATCCTGATTTTATCGCCGCAGATTTACTGTCGCAGGCAGAACATGGCCCGGATTCACAGGTTATCCTGCTGACTCCCGATATTACGATTGCTCAACGTGTCATCCACGCGGTTGAGCAGCAACTGGCTCTCCTTCCCCGGGCAGAAACCGCCCGTCAGGCCCTGGCCGCCAGCCGTATTATTATCGCCGCAAGCCTCAGCCAGTGCGTGGCTATCGCCAACCGCTATGGCCCGGAACACCTGATTATCCAAACGCGCAACGCCCGTGAACTGGCGGACGAGATAACCAGTGCCGGTTCGATATTCTTAGGCGACTGGTCACCGGAATCGGCGGGTGATTACGCTTCTGGCACCAATCACGTGTTACCCACTTACGGTTATACCGCCACCTGTTCCAGCCTGGGCGTGGCCGATTTTCAGAAACGGATGACCGTTCAGGAGTTATCACGCGAAGGTTTTCGCTCGCTCGCTGCCACTATCGAAACACTGGCTGCCGCCGAACAGCTAACGGCCCATAAAAATGCCGTAACGTTGCGTGTTGCCGCTCTGAAGGAGGCTATATGAACCCTGAAAATTTAGCCCGCACTTGTATACGTGAGCTGACACCCTATCAGTCTGCCCGTCGTCTTGGTGGCAACGGTGATGTCTGGCTGAACGCGAATGAATTTCCGGCAGCGGTCGAATTTCCGTTGACCCGGCAGACCTTTAACCGCTATCCCGAATGCCAGCCAGAAGCGGTAGTGACCCGCTACGCCGATTATGCTGGCGTGAGGCCACAACAGGTATTAGTCAGCCGTGGGGCCGATGAAGGAATTGAGCTGATTATCCGCACCTTTTGTGAACCAGGACAAGACGCCATCCTGTGTTGTCCCCCCACTTACGGAATGTACCGCGTCAGTGCTGAAAGCTGTGGGGTCGACTGTCGGATGGTGCCCGTCCTGCGTGACTGGCAACTTGATTTACCGGCCATCTCCGCTCATCTCGCGGGGGTAAAAGTGGTGTTTATCTGTAGTCCCAACAACCCCACCGGACAGCTTATCCGGCCACATGATATTCAGGCATTACTGACCCTGACGCGCGGAAAAGCACTGGTCGTTGTCGATGAAGCCTATATTGAATTTTGCCCTCACGCGACGTGGGTCAGCAGGTTAGATGAATATCCTCATCTGGTCATCCTGCGGACTTTGTCAAAAGCTTTTGCGCTCGCCGGTTTACGCTGCGGTTTCACCCTCGCTCATGAGCAGGTGATCCGCATGCTGTTGAAAGTTATCGCCCCTTATCCCATTCCCACCCCGGTGGCCGATATTGCGGCTCAGGCGCTCGATCAGCCTGGCATGGCGGCAATGCGTGCCAGAGTCGCGCAAGTTCTTGATGAACGTGAATACCTGCAACACCAGCTACGTGATATCGCCTGTATTGAGCAGGTGTACCCCTCGCAGGCAAATTATCTGCTGGTGCGGGTTAACAACGCGCGGCGCATATTTGACGCGTTATGGCAACAGGGCATTATCCTGCGCGATCAGAGTCAGCAGCCCACATTAAACGATTGCTGGCGTATCACTGTCGGTAGCCGTGTTGAGAGCCAGCGTCTGATTGACGCGTTAACCGCGGAGTGTGTATGAGCCAGAAATTTCTCTTTATTGATCGTGACGGCACGCTGATTGAAGAGCCTGCCAGCAATTTTCAGGTTGATCGTTTTGATAAGTTGCATTTTGAGCCACAGGTGATCCCGGCATTGTTAACGTTGCAGCAGGCAGGCTATAAGCTGGTGATGATCAGTAATCAGGATGGTCTGGGAACTGACAGCCTGCCACAAGCGGCTTTTGACGGGCCCCATAACCTGATGCTGCAGCTGTTTTCATCCCAGGGGGTGATATTTGAAGAGGTGCTGATTTGCCCGCATCTTCCGGCTGATCATTGCGCCTGTCGCAAACCGAAGACACAACTGGTCCTGCCGTGGCTGGCTGAAGGCGTTATCGATAAAGCCCATAGTTATGTGATTGGTGATCGTGATAGCGATATGGCACTGGCCGATAATATGGGGATCACGGGCCTGCGTTATGACCGTCAGCAGCGGAGCTGGTCAGCGATCAGTGAGCAACTCACGCGCCGTAACCGCCACGCTAGCGTCCAGCGCAATACCAAAGAGACCCAGGTGGCTATCAGCGTCTGGCTGGATCGCGAAGGTCACAGCCAGATTACCACCGGGATCGGTTTTTTCGATCATATGCTCGATCAGATCGCCACCCACGGCGGTTTTCGACTGGCTATTAAGGTGAATGGCGATCGCTATATCGATGATCACCATACAGTGGAGGATACCGGTCTTGCGCTCGGCGAGGCTCTGAAACTGGCGCTGGGTGAGAAGCGCGGTATCAATCGTTTTGGTTTTGTTCTGCCCATGGATGAGTGTCTGGCACGCTGTGCACTGGATATATCTGGTCGCCCGTATCTCGAATATAAAGCTAACTTCACTTATCAGCGGGTGGGCGATCTGAGCACGGAAATGATTGAACACTTTTTCCGCTCCCTCTCGTACACGATGGGCATCACGTTACATCTGAAAACCAAAGGCAGGAATGATCATCATCGTGCCGAGAGTTTATTTAAAGCCTTCGGTCGTACCCTGCGACAGGCGATTGCTGCGCAGGGGGACCGCCTGCCCTCATCGAAAGGGGTATTGTGATGAATGTGGTGATCATCGATACCGGTTGTGCCAACCTTAACTCGGTACGTCAGGCCATCCATCGCCTGGGGTATCGGCCTGTCGTCAGCCACGATCCTGAGATCATCTCAGCGGCCGATAAACTGTTATTACCCGGCGTCGGTACCGCGCAGGCGGCCATGCAGCAGCTTGAGCAGCGCAAACTGATAACCTTGATTAAAACCTGCACCCAGCCGCTATTGGGGATTTGTCTCGGTATGCAGTTACTGGCGCGATTCAGTGAAGAGAACAATGGCGTTCCGTTGCTGGGGATTATCGATTCTGATATCAGCAAAATCGCCGATCACGGGCTGCCGCTACCGCATATGGGCTGGAATCAGGTCTCACCGGTGGTGGAAAGTGCGCTATTTGATGGCATCAATCCCGGTGCCTGGTTCTACTTCGTTCACAGCTATGCCATGCCCGTCAGTACCGCTACTGTCACCCTCTGTGACTATGGCACGCCCTTCAGCGCCGCCGTGCAGAAAGATAACTTTTTGGGTGTCCAGTTCCATCCGGAACGCTCAGGCCAGGCCGGAGCGCAATTACTGAAAAATTTTCTGGAGATGTAATGATAATTCCTGCGTTAGATTTCATTGACGGTACTGTGGTTCGCCTGCAGCAGGGCGATTACCAGCAACAGCGCCATTACGCTAATAACCCCCTGCACTATTTGCAATCCTGTGCTGAACAAGGGGCTGAATTTCTGCATCTGGTCGATCTGACCGGTGCCCGAGATCCACAAAAACGGCAAATCACGCTGCTTAAAAAGCTCGTTGCGGGTGTGAATATTCCGGTTCAGGTTGGTGGTGGTGTGCGCCATACCGAGGATATCAGCGCGCTACTGGATGCCGGGGTTTCCCGGGTGGTGATCGGCTCAACCGCAGTCAAATCACCGGAAATGGTCAGCAACTGGTTTCGCCGATTTGGGCCACAACAGCTGGTATTAGCGTTGGATGTGCGCATTGACGATCAGGGTAATAAACAGGTGGCGATCAGTGGCTGGCAGGAAAATTCCGCGACCCTGCTCGAAACGTTAGTCGACAGCTATCTGCCATCAGGTTTAGCGCATATTTTATGTACTGATATCTCTCGCGATGGCACCCTGAGCGGTGCCAATGTCGCTTTATATCAGCAAATTTGTGCCCGTTATCCACAGATCGCTTTTCAGGCTTCGGGGGGCATCGGCACCCTTGATGATATCGCTGCACTTCGTTCTACCGGCGTGAGTGGGGTCATTGTGGGCCGGGCGCTACTGGACGGAAAATTTACTCTCATGGAGGCGATCCAATGCTGGCAAAACGGATAATTCCCTGTCTTGATGTGCGTGATGGTCAGGTCGTCAAGGGGGTACAATTTCGCCATCATACCGTGATGGGGGATATCGTACCACTGGCAAAACGCTACGCTGACGAAGGTGCAGATGAGCTGGTATTTTACGATATCACCGCCTCCAGCGCCGGACGGGTGGTGGACAAAAGCTGGATCGCGCGGGTGGCTGAAGTGATCGATATTCCATTCTGTGTTGCCGGTGGGATCAGATCACTGGATGATGCAGCACAAATCCTCTCTTTTGGCGCAGATAAAATTTCAGTCAACTCACCAGCGCTGGCCGATCCTTCGCTGATTAGCCGACTGGCGGATCGCTTTGGTGTGCAATGTATTGTGGTGGGCATCGATAGCTGGTATGACGCCCGCAGTGGTCAATATCAGGTTAATCAATATAGCGGTGATGAACATCGTACCCGGATAACCCAATGGCAAACGCCTGCCTGGGTACAGGAGGTGCAGCAACGGGGAGCCGGGGAGATCGTCCTCAACATGATGAACCAGGATGGCGTATGTAACGGCTATGATCTGCAGCAATTAAGTGAAATTCGCGCCCTGTGTCATGTGCCGCTTATCGCTTCAGGGGGGGCGGGTACGATGGCACACTTTCTGGAAGCCTTTCGTGATGCCCGTGTTGATGGCGCACTGGCGGCTTCCGTGTTTCACAAACAAATTATCAATATTGGTGAACTGAAAATGTACCTGGCTGACCAGGGTGTGGAGATGAGAGTATGTTGAGTGAACAACTGGACTGGCAAAAAACAGCGGGCCTGGTTCCTGCCATTATTCAGCATGCTATTTCTGGTGAAGTGCTGATGCTCGGTTATATGAATCAACCCGCACTGAGACAGACGGAACAGAGCGGCAAAGTCACCTTCTGGTCGCGCAGCAAACAACGCTTATGGACGAAAGGAGAAACTTCAGGCAACTTTCTCCATGTCGTCAGCATAACGCCAGACTGTGATAATGATACGTTGCTGATACAGGCTAAGCCAACCGGCCCCACCTGTCATCAGGGAACCACCAGTTGTTTTGGTGATCATGCCGGACATCAATGGCTATTCCTCTATCAACTGGAACAACTGCTGGCAGCCCGTAAAACCGCTGATCCCGCCCACTCTTATACCGCAAAACTCTATGCCAGTGGTACCAAACGCATTGCACAAAAAGTGGGGGAAGAAGGTGTCGAAACAGCCCTCGCGGCAACCGTGCATGATCGGTGCGAATTAACAAATGAAGCATCCGATCTGTTATACCATCTGCTGGTCTTGTTGCAGGATCAAAACCTGACTTTAGGTGATGTGATTGATAATTTACGGCGGCGTCATTGAGCATGACCTGCTCACAGTAATAAGAAGCCACAGGAAAAGTATGAATTAAGCACCTGATACAACCAGGCTACCCACGGACAGTGCAAGAAAAATGCAGTGTACACGTAGTACATGAAAATTTCGAGTGCTGTCTCATACCTGGATAATAAGTAAAAAATTGAGATATGGAAAGTGCATCACTTTAATTCAGATTATATCACATGATTTTTTAATATACTGCGGGACATGATCTGCTGATTAAAAAAATCATATTATAATATTTTTTTAGAACATCATTATATAGTCCTACTCTTATTAATCACTTCAGTATACAGTGTCATATAGTTTTTCATCATTTTTTCAGCCGTAAATAATTTATTAAATCTGTTAAGTGCATTAATACCATATTCACTTGCCAGATGTTTATTATCCCATAATCTATTCATAGCTTCACATAAGGCCGCTGAATCGCCAGGTGGTACAACTAATCCTGTATGTTCATGAATATTTACATAAGAAGTTCCAGAGCCAATTTCACAGGAAATCAATGGCTTTCCATACATAGCACCTTCAAGGAGAGTAATGCCAAAGGCTTCTGATCGCAAATATGATGGAAATACTATTGAATAGCTTAGTTGTAATAATGCACACTTATCTTCTTCTGCTACGGCACCGACAAAAACTATATTTTTAATATCTTTCGCCAATTCTTTTATTTCTTTTTCATTATTTCCTGAACCAATAACAACCAGAGGAAAGCCACCTTTCCTGACCGCATCCAAAAGAATATGCAATCCTTTGTAATAACGAAAAGAACCAATAAACAAATAGAAATCGCTTCCTAATTTATCACGCCATTCTTTTAATTTTTCTGCTGACGATATTGGGTATAATAATTTATTCAGTCCATATGGGATAACTTTAACTTTATTAATATTAGCTTGTAGCACTGGACTTGTTTCAACATAATTAGGTGAAGATGCTACAATATAATCAACAGAGCGTAAAAAACGACACATTAATGGATAATATATTTTAAATGCAAGTTTCTGTTTTACTATATCAGAATGATAACTCACTATTGTTGGTTTTTTTATATTCAGCAAAAGATGTAACAAATCCATAAATGGATATGGGAAATGATAATGAATAATATCAGCTTGATTAGCCAGTTGTTTGAATTTTTTTAATGCCAATAATGAAAATGGAGTAGATAATAATTCAAAATCTGTTTTCACATAATATATATGATGATGATCAATCATTGCGTCATCGATATTGCCTCGGGGACTAAGAGTCAATACTGTCGATTCTACACCAGCTAAATGAGTTGCTTCACAAATCTGATAGATAACCTGTTCCACACCACCAAAAGTATCCGGGTAGTATGATTTATAAAAATGCAGAACTTTCAACACTATTTTACCTGTTCATATGCTATTATTGTTTCGCTCGCGCATCTTTCCCATGAAAACTGTTTTGCCCGCACTAATCCACTTTGTCTGGCAAAAGATTGCCAGATCTTATCATCAAAGCTCTTCATAATGAGAGTCGTCAACGTTTCAACATCCATTGCATCACACATTAATGCACACTCACCAACTACTTCAGGAAGAGATGAACTATTTGAACATACTACTGGTGTTCCTGATGCCATTGCCTCTAATACTGGTAGACCAAAACCTTCATAAATAGAAGGAAAAAGAAAACTTATCGCTCCTGCATATAAAGCAGGCACATCTACTGATGATGTAAATCCGAGATAACGCAGCCATCCTTCACGCTTTCCTTTATCAAAACGCTGATGGATCTTATCGCTATTCCATCCTTCAAAACCACTAATCACAAGTGGAATAGATTGACGAAGACTCAATGGCAAGCGCTCATAAGCATCCAGTAATGTGGAAATATTTTTTCTTGGCTCAATAGAGCCAAGAAAAAATGTATATTGTTTGAAAGATAAGCGATATTTTTCCAGAACAGGTGTAACTCTGGATTCACTATATGGCTTAAAATCTTCACTACATGCTAACCTGGCAGAAAAAACCCGTGATTCAGGAAGATTAAAATAATCGATTAACTCTAAACGTGTAAATTCAGAATCGGTAATAAAAACATCTGCGCGTTTTACAGTATTTAAAAGCTCCTTTCGCATATATCGCACCCGTTCAGTCGGATGGCAATATGATAAAGTAAATACAGAAAGATCATGAAAAGTCACAACGCTGCGTTTTACACCTGGTGGCATATAAAAATTGGGGCCATGATAAATTGTATCTGGATATTTTCTTAATACATTAGCCTTTCGCAAAGAGGCACCATATCTGTATAGTTCCGATAGCACCTTATTTTTTTTTAGATAACTTTTCATTCCCTCAAAAGATGATCTGCACTCTTTAGCAACAGGAATTTCTTTGCTTATTTTATAACCATTTAAGAAAAGCAAATTAGTTATTTCTGCTCTTTTAGCTAATGCATTAGCTAACTCAAATGAATAGCGTCCAATACCTGTCAATGGATATTTAACAGGATCGGTCCCAAATATTACTTTCATTACTTACTACCTAACATCCAGGATAATGTTTCTTCAATAGGAAACACTTGCCAGTCAGGAATAAATGAGCGAAGTTTAGCAGGGTCACCACTAAGGATTTTAACTTCATTTTCACGAACGAATGCAGGGTTTACTTTAATTTCAATATGATGCCCAGTAATCTCCTGACATAGTGCAATAATTTCTCTTAATGAATATGTATGACCAGAACAGATATTAATAATCTCACCATGTAAATTAGCATGTAATAATTTCATATAGGCATTACTCAAATCACGAACATCTGTAACATCCCGCCAGACATCAATATTACCCAATTCAATTACCGGTAATCTCTCTTTAAAATGCCTGACTATTTTAGGAAGTAGAAATTTATCAGATTGACCAACACCCGTATAATTAAAAGGTCTGGTAATAAAAATCGGCAATTTGTCCATCCATAGATGAGCCATATATTCCATAGCTAATTTGCTAACAGCATAATCATTTGCAGGATTGACGGGCGTTATTTCAGTTAAAGGGCCAGATATGCTATTACCATAAACATTAGCACTACTCACTAAAAGGACTCTATCTAAAGAAATATCGCAACAGCTTAAAGCTTGCAGTAAATTACGTGTTCCCAATAGATTAACATGATAAAAGGCATCAACATCACCATGGCCAACATAGGCAATTGCGGCAAGATGAATAACAATATTTGGTTTTATAGTATTGACTACATCAATTAGTCCAGAGGCATCCATAAGATCGATCTGGTAGTAATCTGGATCATCAGATGGAGTACTGCCAAGGCCAAAGATTCGATATCCAGCAGCGGATAGCTCCGCTGCCACATAACGACCGGTAAATCCATTGAGCCCAGTAATCAAAGCACGTTTTCCGGTATCAAACATTAGAAGGAAGACCCTTGTTGATTACGACGTAAATCAGCCTCAACCATCATCTGACATAACTTTTCCAGTGTGGTTTTTGGCTGCCAGCCAAGAATTTCTTTTGCTCGCGCAGGATTGCCAATTAATAGTTCAACTTCTGCCGGACGGAAAAATTTCGGATTTACGCGAACTAATGTTTTTCCTGTAGCAACATCAATGCCAATTTCCTGCGCATCTTGACCTTCAAAACGAAGTGTATAGCCTACGGCTTTAAACGCCATACTGACAAAATCACGTACTGTTTCTGTACGATTAGTAGCAAGAACAAAAGTATCAGGTTTTTCTGCCTGTAAAATACGCCACATTCCTTCAACATATTCTTTAGCATAACCCCAATCACGTTTAGCATTCATATTGCCTAATTCCAGGACATCCTGTTTTCCAAGTTTAATTTTAGCAACAGCATCTGTAATCTTACGAGTAACAAACTCTTTTCCGCGTAGCGGAGACTCATGATTAAAAAGAATACCACTAGAAGCAAAAATATTATAACTCTCACGATAATTAATTGTCATCCAGTGTGCATATAATTTTGCTACACCATAAGGACTACGTGGATAAAATGGCGTATCTTCTTGTTGTGGAACAGCCTGTACTAAGCCAAACATTTCAGATGTTGATGCCTGGTAAAAACGAATATTGGGATTAACAATACGAATTGCTTCCAGCAAATTAACCGGACCAATACCTGTGATTTCAGCAGTAGTTATTGGTTGATCAAAGGATACACCAACGAAACTTTGTGCGGCCAGATTATAAACTTCTGTTGCTTTAGCTTGCTGTAATAGACGAATACTAGAAGATAAATCAGTCAAATCGTATTCAACTAACTTGAAGCATGGATGTTTATCAATACCGAGTTCTTCAATACGCCAGAAATTAACTGAGCTAGTCCGGCGATAAGTACCATAAACCAAATAACCTTTTTCTAATAAAAGCTCAGCAAGGTAAGCCCCATCCTGACCCGTAATACCAGTAATTAATGCAATTTTTTGCATGGAGAGTTTCCTGTGTTGTTCAAAAACATAATTAACTATTCAATAATTCACGCATCCATTGTGGTACAACTTCATTTTCCTTTTTAAAACCCAACAGTAAGTTATCCTTAAATCCAGGTGTCATTCTGTAATGATTTTCTTTTAAAAATAATTCATAATATTTTTCTGGATGTTTACGATAAAGTAAAACATCTTTCTGGAAAAAACGTGTACGACTCTCCAGTGATTCACGCTCTTTATAACGTGGTTGTGCAGGATGAAATACATCAACATCATTTGCATAAGGAACATCACCAAATTGCTGCATTCGCCAGCCAAAATCTGTATCTTCACGAAAATGTGGATGATCAAACTGTAAATCAAATCCCCCTAAATAATGAAATATCTCACTTCTAACCATCAAATTAGCAGTCATAAAACCAATACCTTCAAAACCAACATTTGTAACTGGCCGCCAGTTTTTATCATCATGATGATCTGATATAATAATGCCTTCTAAACCAACGATATTCTTTTTATCAAAATACTTACGTGCGTTGGCTAACCAATTTAGGCCAGGCTGGCAGTCATCATCAGTAAAAGCAATGATCTTTCCTTGCGCTAACATTGCTCCAGTATTTCTTGCTCTAACAGCACCTTTAACTGATGTATGATAATAACAGAGAGGAAAACCAAAATCTGATTCAGATTCAGACCATGCTTTCTCACTTTGATCAATAATAATAACTTCAAAATCGCGCTCGATTTGCTTTTGTAAAGCATGAATTAAATCCAGGAGTTGCTCTGGTCGTTCATAACTAGGTATAACTACTGAAAAATATGGCTGTGGCTGATTTGATAATTTAGCGCGCGACTCAAACATTTTACCGACAGTTTTAGATATATTTTCCCAGGCATAACTATTTTCAACGCATGTCCTGGCAGCCGACCCAATTTTATCACGATAGTCATCGTTAAACAGAGAGTGAATAGCTATAATAAAGGATTCTACTGTTGGAGGCACCACTAATATTGCTTCCAGGCCTGCTGTATCAATACCACGAGCACCTATTTCAGTTGTTACTGTTGGTATAGCAAGGGACATAAAGTCAAACATTTTGATATTAGTCCCAGAACCAGAAAACATTGGATTCAGCGCTATATCTGCTGCAGATAACCATAAAATTTTATCTTCTTCAGTTAATGCTCCCGTAATATGAATATTTTTATGTTTCATATTGTCTACAGCATTTCCTATTCCACCTGCAAGAATAAAATGCACTTCAGGCAAAACAGGTGCTAATTTTTCAATAATAAATTGCGCAGCTTCAATATTGGGGCCATATGCACTGCCAATAAAAATAGCCAACTTATCTTTAGCAGAGAATTTTAGTGTGATTTTTGCTGCTATACGCTCTTTATGCCCAGGGACTGGATGTTTGAATGCCATTACACCATTAGGAACAACCCGCATTTTTTCAGGCGAAAATTCATAAATTCTATTAAAACGAAGTAAATCTTCCTGTGAACATGTCAGAATAAGATCAGCCCGTTGCCCCAATAAATACTCGTCATTAATTACCTGGCGAATGGCTATTAGTTCTGCATTATTAGTATCATCTAATAACTGTGCACGTAAATATCCCTCAACATTTTGTGAGTCATATATAACAATCTTTCCTTGCAATAAACTAGGCTCAATCAACGGATATACCCATGGATGTGAAAAAACGACCACATCAGATTTTTTTATATTTTCAATAACTTCCGATAAATATGCTGGCGATAAATGCCCTTGTTGACTAAATACGATATCAATAACTGTTTTCCCATTTGCTTTAGCAGCCCATTGCTGCGCAGCAAGGTGATGTTCCTGCGTTAATGGAACATCTATTTCTTCTAAACATGGACTAAGCTGATGTCGACGATATTTTTCTCCAGGCCAGTCATAAGAACCAACATATGTTGCTTTTATTTTTTTTCCTAAATTATGATAAAGTCCTAGCAATCTTAGCCGCCCACCACCAACTGGGGGATCAATTGGTTGCATATCGGTAATTACAACATTGATTGGTTCTTGATTTATTATTACTTGAGATGCCATAGCCGCAGACACTAATTTTTTGCTAACTGCTGCCCAAGACATCCCCTGGATTAATTTATATCCTGACTCTCCCATGCTCTTTGCAGCAGATATATGATTGAATAACCACTCAAATCCATCACACAGTGCTTCTGGCGTAGGGGCACAAACCAAACCATTTTCCTGATGTTTCACAAAATAAGTCGGTTCGCCAGAATCAACACATGTAATAACAGGTTTACCGCTAGCAAAACCTTCCAGAGTGATATATCCATAATCTTCTTTTTTCGGTACAAAAACTATTGCTAAAGCATTAGCATAATATTCTAACAATTTTTCATCAGTTAAACGACCGACAAATTCGATTCTAGGATCTCCAGCAGCTAGTTGTTTTAGTTCTTTTTCCGCTTCTCCAGTCCCTGCGATAATTAATTTTAGCGATAGTGATGAAGCTTTAATAGCCTTTATTGCTAAATCTACACGTTTCCATGGATGTAAACGCCCCGGTAAGAAAAAATAGTCCCCAGTTTTTCCTAAACAAAAACCACTAATACTTAATGGGGGATGTATTACATCAGAATGAATACCTCGCCAACGATAAAGGCGATTAGCAACCTCATGACCAATAGAGAATCTGGCTTTAACTGATGAAATAGCTTTAAAATCCCACTGGTGTAACATTGCGCGTTCTGCCAAGTGTATAGAATCACGAGCAGAAAATATATTATCAAACATATCATCAAAAACACGTACTGTATGCACCAAATACATTACATGATTAGGATGATTAACAGCGTATGTAGGTGTTTTTGTCGAAATAACTACATCAAAATTACTTAAATCTAGCTGGCTACAATATTGATAATTTTTTTCAATTTGAGCAAAAGAAGACTCATCAGCAATAACTGAAATAATTTCGACATCACAACCAATTTCAATTAACCCTGCAAATAAGCCTTTATAAAAACGTTCAGCACCGCCGACTTCCCCCTGAGCAGATGCAGTAGTTAATAAAGCAACACGCAATCCTTTAAATTTTTCTAGACAAATATATTTATTATGATAATTCATAGATGCATCCTTTTATCCTCAGAAGAATTAAGTTCATTTTTTATTCTCTCGTACAATTCATCAACACTTAACTGGGAATGTGAATTAACCACGGGAGTTATAATATTTTTTTTCATAACTGACGTTTTTTCAACCTCAGTAATATTCATCTGAGTATTATTAAGTAATAATTGCAAATAAATATTACGACATATTGAATACATACCAGTTTTTTTAGTTATAAAAACTATAATATGTCTTACTTTAGGGCAATTATTTATTTTTTTGATCAATTGACGACTGCAATAATTCAACAATCCTTGAGATTTTAATACTTTAACTTTACTATTTTTTATTCTACCTAAAAACCGGATAGGGAAACTTAAACGCCAGGATGTACTATTATATATAGTTTCGATATTTGTTTTCAATAAATAAACTTCATGTTCAAGATTTCTGGCATGTTGCTGATACTCTTTATAAGATTTAGATAAAGCATCGTATGCAATATTGATTCGCTCATTTTCTAATGATAAATATGATATATTTTTAATAAAATTATCACGCTCAATTTTTTGTTCCTGCTTTAGTGAAGCGCTATGCTCTTTAGATAACATATCATATGCAGCATGAATTTTTTTATTCTCTGATGTCAAATAAGAGATACTCTTGAGTATATCATCATGTTGTTTTTTCTGATTTAATTGGAAAAGTAGCTTGTCAATATTGGATATTAATACATCAATATTTCTTTCTTTTTTTTGCACAACTTCTAAAGTAGAAAGCAATTTATTACATTCACTATTTTTTTGAGTTAAATCCTCAATCATTCTAGACTTATAAGTATCAAACTCTTTTGATATATTATCAGCATTTTTCAGAGCATTAAATTCAGCATAAGTCTGATAATCATCAAAAATATTTGGCGGGTATTTAAGTGCAGCCAATAATTCTTTATGTTCATCTGAAACATAAAAGCGATTTATACCATCAGCATACACAAATAAATAATTATTATTTATTAATAAGTCATCAGTTTCAGAGAATGTTTCTATTTTTGTATTAGGAAAAGTTGATTCTACAACTATAATCCATGGACGATATTTGCTCCAGTTATTTCCCTTAAGTACTGATAATTCAAAACCTTCAACATCAATCTTAAGAAAATGAATAACAGCTGGTTGAATCTCATCACAAATATCAGATAAAGTCCTTATTTTTACTTTATGCCATCGTCCATGATGTCCTTCATCTTCATGAGCTTGAGCAACTTTCTTATCTAATGTTGCCCAACCACGAACATCGCATTCCCATATATCTAATTCTCCTGCACATTCATTTAGTGCACAATTCAAATTAATATCCCGGGGTCTATCAGTGTTTAAATCATTAAAATGTTCTAAAATGGGTTCTATATTTATCCCATGCCAGCCTCGTTCGTAAAATGAACGTGTTACTGAATCAGTAATAGGATCATTAGCACCGACATCAATATAAAAACCATTTTTTATATTTTTCAAGGCTTTCCAAAGAACAACATCTTCTAAATTCTGGGCATATGAAATAAAACTCATTCTGAATATATTCCTATTTTAGGATCTAACCATGTCAAACCAATAAAGTTTGCTTTATCCATATTAACCACATTAAAAAGTAAAGCTAAATCTCGCCATTCATAGTTATTAACCAGATGAGTATCGGTACTAACAAGCGCTGTCTGTATAGAATAACTGCCCGGGCCAAGATTAATATCAAAGCTAAACTCATAAATTAATATTGTACCGGCTTTTACATTTTTAATTACATTCTTCTTAAGATCGGTATTTGTACCGTATAATACCTGCCCCAAACGATCTTTGATCCCATAACCAAATACTAAACGTGGTATATCATCATTAACTTTTACTTTAATACGCAATATTATAGGCTGACCAACATTGACAATTTCAACAAGTTTATTATTTTTATCAAATAGACCTAGCTCAATAACTTCAGCTTCTCCGGTTCCCGAGATTGTTTGTATTTTTCCTTCGCTGGTAACTTTTTGCTCTAATTTCTGATTCTGCTTGTCAGCAAGCAAAGCATTATAATAGTCCATAACAGCTTCGGGTTTGCCCTCCATCTCAATATGACCCGCATTGAGTAAAATAGCTCTATCACAAATACTCTGAATTGCTTGTTTGTCATGAGATACTATTAGTAATGTTGTTCCCTGTTGACGAAAATCACGAATTCTGTCAAAACATTTATGTTGAAAATAATCATCGCCAACAGATAACGCTTCATCAACAATAAGAATATCAGGCCTAATTGCTGTCGCAACACTAAATGCTAAACGCATTTGCATTCCGCTAGAATAAATCCTAATAGGGCTATCAATATAATCACCAATTTCCGCAAATGCTTCTATTTGCGGCATCAAGTTTTTTATGTCATTAATGCACAATCCCATTAACTGAGCTGCCATGTAAACATTTTGACGACCAGTAAAATCGGGATGAAACCCCATACCCAACTCTAATAAAGCAGCAACTCTTCCTGATAGATAAATATTTCCTTTTGTGGGTTGACTAGTACCCGTAATCATTTTTAATAATGTACTTTTACCTGCACCATTAATCCCAATTATGCCAACAGCCTCACCTGAGCTAATAGTAAAGTTGATATCTTGTAAAACCCATTTTAATTGATGTTTTATTATATGTTTCGGAAGAAACCATTCCATAAAACGTGCCCAGCGATTAGGATATAGTTTAAATGCTTTTCCAACATTACTTACGCTAATTGTACTCATTAAAGTTCATCCACCATTTCTGCTGCATGTTTTTGAAATAAGTGCATGCCAAGAAAACATAATAAAAGACCAATAATTATTGCTGGCATGAGTCCATACCAGTTAGGCCACTCACCTTTAACTAAAACTGTTTGACAAGCCATAATAACTCCGGCCAAAGGATTATAAGATACATATTCTTGTAAATTTTCAGGTAAAATAGTGGCAGAATAAACAATCGGTGTTAGCCAAAACCAAAACTGTAAAAATATTCCAAAAAACTGGCCCACATCACTAAAAAACACATTAAGCACACCAATTATCATTCCTAAACCAATAGCGAAAACGATCAAGACTGTAATAACTGGAATAAGTGAGAGAATTACAATACCCGGAAAGTAACCACTAACCACTAAAAATAAACAAAAAATAGTAAATATGATAAAAAAATTTAATAAAGCACTACCAATAATGATAGCTGGAATACAAACTTTTGGAAAATTAATCTTTTTTAATAAATTTCTATTATCTAAAAACATAACTTGAGAACGGGAAACTATTTCAGCAAAAAGCCCCCAACTCAAAATGCCAGCACATAAATAAATGCTATATGCAAATGAATTATCTACGCCTGGTAACTTTGCACGCATAACTTGTGAAAAGATTACAGTATAAATAACTATCATCGCAAGCGGATTAATAATATTCCATACTCCGCCTAATAAGGAGTTTCTATATTTTGTTTGAAAATCACGTTTGATACTACCAAATACAAAATTTCGATAAGACCATAATCCTCTAATAATATTAAACATTATTTATTAATTCCCATTATAATATTTTCTATTTCTTTTATTTTTTCAAACATCATAAGTTTATTATTTTTAGTTTCAAGATTTAATCTTAATAACGGTTCTGTATTAGAACCACGAATATTAAATCGCCAGTCATTGAATTCAATAGAAATACCATCTATTTTATTAATATTAATATTATCTCTATATGAGTTTTCAATACTATTGAGTACCTTATAAAGATCTTTAATTTTATAATTTATTTCTCCACTACATGGAAATTTATTCATTCGTTTGCTGACAAGCTCACTTAATGTGCTTTTGTTATATGAAAGTAAAGCGACAATTAATAACCATGGAATCATACCACTATCGCAATAGGCAAATTCGCGAAAATAGTGATGTGCACTCATCTCACCACCATAAATAGCATTCTCTTTACGCATGCGTTCCTTAATGAAAGCATGTCCTGTTTTACTCATAACAGGTACACCACCAGCTTCCGTAACAATGTCGATAGTATTCCATGTTAAGCGTGGATCATGGATAATTTTAGCGCCAGGTTCTTTTTGTAAAAATGCTTCGGCAAGGAGGCCAACTATATAATATCCTTCAATAAATTGACCTTGATCGTCAAATAAAAAACAACGATCAAAATCGCCATCAAAAGCAATTCCTAAGTCAGCTTGTTGTTTTATTACAGCATCAGATGTATCTTTGCGACATTCAGGTAATAGTGGATTAGGAATACCATTCGGAAAAGCACCATCTGGCTGATGGTGTATCTTAATAAAATTCACAGGAACATTAGCTTTATTAAACCGTTTTTCTATTTCATCAATAACGTGACCAGCTGCACCATTTCCGGAGTTAATGACTAATTTCATTGGTGTAGTAAAGCTGGAAAAGTCAATATAACTCATTAAGTGATCAATGTAAGCATCCAATACTGATATTTTTTTATAATTACCACGCTGTTGTTGATCGACTGGAGCAAAATTATTAGCTTCTGCTAAGCGTTGTATATCGCGTAACCCAGTATCACCGCTGATTGGTTTTGCATTCTCACGCACCAATTTCATTCCGTTATAGTCTATTGGATTGTGGCTTGCAGTAATCTCAATCCCACCATCAAGGCCAAGATAAAAGGTCGCAAAATAGATTTCTTCTGTTCCACTAAGGCCTATATCAAAAACATCAGTACCGGCATCCATCAAACCATTGGCCAGTGCAGATTTTAAGCTTTCACTGGTAAAACGCACATCACCACCAACAACAACTGTTTTAGGCTTTAAAAATTCACCAAATGCTCGTCCAATACGATATGCTATATCTTCATTTAGTTCTGAACCTAATTTCCCACGTATATCATAAGCTTTAAAACAAGATAATGTAGACATATATTTATTCTCTTTTAATACTAGCAGCGACCATATTGATCTTTAATTCTAATAATATCATCATCACCCAAATAAGATCCTGACTGAATCTCAAGGAGTTCTAATGGAATTTTACCGGGATTTTCAAGTCGATGTTGAGCTCCGATAGGAATAAATGTTGATTGATTCTCAGTCAACAAGAATGTTTGGTCTTTAATTGTTACTTCACATGTTCCTGAGAGAATAATCCAGTGTTCAGTACGATGATAATGCATTTGCATTGAAAACGCAGCACCGGGTTTGACAGTAATACGATTAACATTAAAACGTTCAGCCTGCACAATGACATCACAATGTCCCCACGGACGATAGATCTCTCGATGTCGTTTATATTCACTTCGGTGATTAGTTTTCAGATACTCCACAACTTTTTTAACATCCTGGACTTGATCTTTATTCACAACTAATACGGCATCTTTAGTATTAATAATAACAAGATTATTAATTCCAATCGCTGCTACCAATTTTTCATCAGTATTAATATAGCAGTCGCTAGAATCATAAAGAAACGTGTCACCGGTAAGTACATTATTATTTTTATCTTTAACACTAACTTCCCATAATGCAGACCATGATCCAACATCACTCCAATCTGCATTGAGCCCTACAACCACTGCATCTGTTGTTTTTTCCATTACGGCATAATCTACCGATTCATCTGGACAAGTGATAAAAATATCATGATCAATATTGATAAAATCCTCGCCATCTTTGTAACCACAGATAGCAGCTTTACAAGCATCAAGAATATCAGGGCGAAATTTTTCCAGTTCTTCAAGATAACGTTTTGCACAAAACATGAACATACCACTATTCCAATAATACTCGCCAGAAGCTACATAAGATTGAGCAGTTTCTTTATTTGGTTTTTCGACAAAACGATTTACTTTATATGCGACATTATTATTGATAGTTTCTTGCTGGCCACGATGTATATAACCGTAGCCTGTTTCAGCAACAGTCGGAACGATACCAAATGTCACCAGTTGACCATGTTCAGCAAATTTTAATGCTGATTTTACTGCTTTCTGAAATTCAGGCTTATTATTAATAATATGATCAGCCGCTAAAACTAAAAGGATAGGATTATCACCATTTTTAATCGCATTCAATGCTGCCAATGCAATAGCAGGTGCAGTATTACGTCCTACTGGCTCAAGAATAATATTATGTGAAAGTTTATTAATTTGTCTTAATTGTTCTGCAACAAGAAATCGATGGTCTTGATTACAAATTACTACTGGTTCGCGTACATTAATACCATCCAGACGTAATACTGTCTCCTGAAGCATAGACTGTTTACCATATAAACGTAAAAATTGCTTTGGATACAGTTCACGTGACATCGGCCATAAACGACTACCGGTACCACCGGCCATAATCACTGGAAGTAGCATTTTCATTCCTTAAATTTTATATAATAAAAAAGATCATAACCCAGATATATTGTAATGATTTTTTCAATATAAATACTGATAACTTCTTGATGTAGTCCGAACTAACAGGAAAAGCAACTTATTTTCCCTGGCAGGCGTTTCATGTGGATCAGTAAATGACGATATTATTAGCTATCAAAGTATATGCTCTTTGATAACGTTTTCTAATGATATGTAAAAGTATCACTATAATGTGATTTAAATCACAATTATTGTTAATATTTCTTCAGGTTACATGTTAACTAATACGCATCTCTTCAGGCACGCTACCGCCATTGGCTATCGTAACCAAAGTACGTCGTGCATCATCATCTCTGTAATATCCATCTGTTCAATAAGGCTAAAATCAACGCACTAAATGAAAAATGGGTACACTCTTTGCTTAGCCCTCCCTGGAGAGTGCTTTTTACATTGCTGACCGTAAGGAGAGTTCAGCAGGAAAATGCCCCTCTGATTGTCATTTTTCGTACAGAATTTACTCTCTTTCAGACACCGCAAAAAATAATCCATCTTCAGACAATGCATATACTGTATAACTTAAAGGCCTTCTTAGTATAGCGCTGCTTAATCAGAATAAAAATGAATAAAAAAATATAAACCAGTTCTGGATAAAAAGCATGCAATCACCCGGCTATCGCTGTCTGACACAATAATAATCATACTGCCCCTCCTTGACTTTATCGCCCCAGGCTATTTTCAGCCACTGTAAAGCAGATGACCCCCAGTAAAACCCAGTGTAGAATCACCCCTTATTTATCGCGGACGCAACAAACCCGGAGGGTAAAAATGAAGTTTTTAGTCACTGGTGCCGCAGGGTTCATCGGTTTTCATATCAGCAAACGTCTTCTGGAAGCAGGCCATGATGTCGTTGGCATCGACAATATGAACGATTACTATGATGTCAATCTAAAACAATGCCGCCTCGATTTACTGCAATTCCCCCGATTCCGCTTTCATAAAATGGATATTGCTGATCGCCAGGGTATTGCGCAGCTTTTTGCTGATGAATTCTTTGATCGTGTGATCCACCTGGCTGCGCAGGCAGGCGTGCGCTACTCACTGGAAAATCCTTACGCTTATGCAGATGCTAACCTGGTCGGTTATCTGAATATTCTGGAAGGTTGTCGGTATCATCAGATAAAACATCTGGTATATGCCTCCTCCAGCTCTGTTTATGGATTAAGCCACAAGTTACCTTTTTCAACAAAAGACCCCGTCGATCACCCGGTCTCTCTCTATGCCGCCACGAAAAAAGCCAATGAACTCATGGCGCATTCGTACTCGCATCTTTATCACATTCCGGTGACTGGATTACGTTTCTTCACTGTCTACGGCCCCTGGGGACGCCCGGACATGGCATTATTCAAATTCACGCAAGCCATGCTGGCGGGCAAAAGTATCGATGTGTATAACTATGGCAAAATGAAGCGCGATTTCACCTATATTGATGATATCGTAGAAGCGGTTATTCGCGTTCAGGATGTTATTCCACAGCCCAGGCCGCAATGGCACGTCGAGGATGGCTCACCAGCAACCAGCTCTGCCCCTTATCAAATTTATAATATCGGTAACAGTACGCCCGTCGCGTTAATGGACTATATCCAGGCACTGGAAGAGGCGATGGGGATAGAAGCCAGGAAAAATATGATGCCACTCCAGCCGGGTGATGTGCTGGAAACCAGCGCAGATACACAGCCACTTTATGATCTTATTGGTTTTAAGCCACAGACTCCCGTCAGAGAGGGGGTGAAACAATTCGTTGACTGGTATAAAACCTATTATAAAGTGTAAAATCCTTTCCTGAGCAGCGTCTGGATACTAAAAAGCCTGCATTACGCAGGCTTTTTATCACTCAACCGTATCCTGTTATAACGCCCCGGTTTAGAGCCTATCCCATTAGGCGTTATTGGCACAGCCAGCTTGGACACGGACAGCGCGCAGAAACCGCAGCGTACACGGAGTACGTGAGGATTTCGAGCACTGCCCAGGGACAAAATGGCAAGTAAAATAGCCTAATGGGATAGGCTCTTAGTGAGGTTGTTTAAATAACCAGCACAAACAGTTAATTAATCATTACCGAATAGATCGCGGGTATATACCTTATCGGCAACATCAGCCAGTTCTTCCGCCATACGGTTAGATATGATGATATCCGATTGTTGCTTGAATGTAGTGAGATCACGAATCACCCGTGAATGAAAGAACTCATCTTGCTGCATAACAGGCTCATAGATAATAACCGGGATGCCCTTCGCTTTGATCCGTTTCATGATCCCCTGGATAGATGAGGCACGGAAATTGTCCGAACCACTTTTCATGATCAGACGATATACCCCTACTGTTTTTGGCTTACGCGCAAGGATAGAATCGGCAATAAAATCTTTACGGGTACGATTAGCATCAACAATCGCGCCAATAATATTATTGGGTACAGATTTGTAGTTTGCCAGCAACTGCTTAGTATCTTTCGGTAAACAGTAGCCACCATAGCCAAATGACGGATTGTTATAATGATTACCGATACGCGGGTCGAGGCACACGCCTTCAATGATTTGCTGGCTATTCAGTGCCTGATTTTCTGCATAGCTATCCAGTTCGTTAAAATAGGCAACCCGTAGCGCGAGATAGGTATTGGCAAATAATTTTATCGCTTCCGCTTCTGTCGAATCGGTAAATAATGTCGGGATATCCTGCTTGATCGCCCCCTGTTTCAATAAATCAGCGAAACGCTCCGCGCGCGCAGAACGCTCACCAATAACGATACGGGAGGGATAAAGGTTATCATACAAGGCACGCCCTTCACGCAGAAACTCCGGTGAAAAGATAACATTATCAATACCCAGACGTGCCTTAATATCGCGGGTAAAACCAACCGGGATCGTTGATTTAATTATCATAATGGCATCGGGATTAATTTCAGTCACATCACGGATAACCATTTCAACAGTCGAGGTGTTGAAATAATTCGTTTTCGGGTCATAATCCGTCGGCGTAGCAATAATGACATAATCCGCATCGCGATAAGCCTCTTGCTTATCTGTCGTCGCACGAAAATTAAGCGACTTTTCTGCCAGATACTCCTGAATCTCTTTATCAACAATCGGCGAGATTTTCTGGTTAATCATATCGACTTTAGATTGAACAATATCCAGCGCCACCACTTCATGGTGCTGCGCAATCAAAATACCATTCGACAAGCCAACATAGCCAATACCAGAGATAGTAATTTTCATTCGTTCACACTTTAATCCGTTGATAGAAATGCAGCCAATAGCCACAATAAACTAATGTTGTTGGCAGTTTTTTGCTGCCTGTAAGCGTATCTGCAATAAGAAGCTGGATTATTCCTGCCGCTTTTTACATATTCACGCACCAAAATTGGGCATTCACGCTGTTGGCAGCGGTCATTAACGCTCCCCAGGCAGGCGTTTCAGATAAGCACCATATTCTGTTTTTTTCAGTCGTTCCGCTTGTTTCAGCACATCTTCCACCGAAAGCCACTGATTACGCCAGGCGATCTCTTCCAGGCAAGCCACTTTTAATCCCTGCCGTTTCTCAATCGTATGGATGAACTGAGAAGCTTCAATCAAACTATCATGGGTGCCCGTATCCAGCCAGGCGAATCCGCGCCCCAGCAATTCAACCCGTAACTCTCCGCGATTGAGATACATCTGATTCAGTGTCGTAATTTCCAGCTCACCACGCAGAGAGGGTTTTACCTCTTTGGCCATTTCAATCACGTTATTATCATAAAAATAGAGGCCGGTGACGGCCCAGTCTGACTCCGGTTTCAGCGGTTTCTCTTCGATTGACAACGCATTGAAATTATTATCAAACTTGACTACCCCAAAGCGACCGGGATCAAGCACCTGATAAGCGAATACGGTGGCGCCTGTTGTTTTCGCTGCCGCCGCTTGCAGCTTTTTACTAAAACCCGGGCCGAAATAGATATTATCGCCCAGCACTAATGCACAGGTGTCGTTGCCAATGAATTTCTCGCCAAGAATAAAAGCATGAGCCAGACCATCGGGTGATGGCTGGATGGTATAAGAAAAATTGACGCCAAACTGTGAGCCATCCCCCAGCAAACGCTGGAATGCTGATATATCTGCCTGAGTGGTAATAACCAAAATATCCCGGATACCTGCCAGCATCAATACTGACAAGGGATAATAAATCATCGGTTTATCGTATACCGGCAATAATTGTTTGGATACCCCCTGAGTAATGGGGTACAAACGCGTGCCGGCACCACCCGCCAGAACAATACCTTTCATTTTTCCGTATCCTTAGCCTGATTCCGACCCGCGCGTTCGCGCATGTATGACCCATCTAGAATGGCCTGCCACCAGTACTGATTGTTCAGATACCAGTCAATGGTTTTCTCTATACCACTTTCGAAGGTTTCCTGCGGTGTCCAGCCAACATCACGCTGAATTTTAGTCGCATCAATCGCATAACGTCGATCATGGCCGGGACGGTCGGCAACAAAAGTGATCAGATCGGCAAAATGGTGGATATTATCTGGTTTCTGTATCACCTTTTTATCAAGAATGGCACAAATAGTACGCACCACCTCGATATTTTTACGCTCAGTATCACCGCCGATATTATAAGTTTCGCCATTTTTTCCTGCTGTCGCCACTGTGTACAATGCCCTGGCATGATCCTCAACATATAACCAGTCGCGTACTTGCTGCCCGTCACCATAGACCGGTAGAGGTTTACCAGCCAGCGCATTAAGAATAATGAGTGGGATAAGTTTTTCCGGGAAATGATAGGGCCCATAGTTATTTGAGCAGTGGGTGACGACAACGGGCAGACCATAAGTACGATGCCAGGCACGAACAAGATGGTCACTACCCGCTTTCGATGCCGAGTAGGGGCTACTTGGAGCATACGGCGTGTGTTCGCTAAAGCGCGCTTCTGTTTCCTTCAGATCACCATACACTTCATCAGTGGAAATATGATGAAAACGAAAGCGTTTTTTCTGTATCTCATCACATGTCGAATAGTAGTGACGGGCGGCTTCCAGTAAAGTGAATGTCCCTATCAGATTAGTCTGAATAAAAGCGGCCGGACCATCAATAGAGCGATCGACATGACTTTCTGCCGCCAGATGCATCACAATATCAGGCTGAAAATCGCAGAATTGTTCCGTGATCGCCCGGGCATGGGTAATATCCGTTTGCGAAAAAGAGTAACGCGGGTTATCTGCCACTGCAGTCAGTGACTGAAGGTTACCGGCATAAGTCAGGCTGTCAACCACGCGGACGTCATCTTGTGTATTGTCAATAATATAGCGGACAACGGCTGAGCCAATAAAACCCGCACCACCTGTAACAAGGATTTTCATATTTCACTTACCTTTGAGCCGCCCTCTTGCTGTACAACTTTGCGCCTGATGGCAGAAAAGAACAAAATGCCAGGTGACCTCAACATGGATACAGGACGATTTAACCAACGACCGATAATAAAATTTATTCCAGAAAAAGAAGATAGTCTTTAACATCTTGCTATCTGGCTAAAAACCGACGAAAACATTTCGCCGGTTTTTAGCGACAGATATTAATCTAACCACTCAGTATGAAACACACCCGCTTTATCAGTGCGTTTGTATGTATGCGCGCCAAAATAATCACGTTGCGCCTGAATCAGATTGGCAGGAAGGACGGCTGCGCGGTAACTATCATAATAGGCAATCGCCGCCGAGAAAGTCGGCACCGGAATACCGTTTTGCACCGCATAGGCCACCACATCACGCAATGCCTGCTGATACTCATCGGCAATCTGCTTAAAGTAGGGTGCCAGCAACAAATTGGCAAGATCAGCATTTTGCGCATACGCATCGGTAATCTTTTGCAGGAATTGCGCTCTGATGATACAACCTGCCCGGAAAATGCGGGCAATCTCACCGTAGTTAAGATGCCAGTGATATTGATCCGAAGCGGCACGTAACTGTGAGAAACCCTGGGCATAAGAGACGATTTTCCCCAGATAGAGCGCACGACGAACTTTCTCGATAAATGCGCTTTTCTCTGCAACCGGTTGTGGCTGTGGGCCAGTCAGCACTTTTGCTGCCGCAACACGCTGCTCTTTCAGCGACGAGATATAACGCGCAAAGACTGATTCAGTAATCAGGGATAACGGTTCCCCCAGATCGAGGGCGCTTTGGCTGGTCCATTTTCCGGTGCCTTTATTCGCCGCCTCATCAAGGATCACATCAATCAGATCATGGCCTTCTGCATCTTTTTTGGTGAAGATATCTTTAGTGATATCGATAAGATAGCTACTCAGTTCACCTTTATTCCATTCACTAAAGATCTGGGCAAGTTGCTCATTAGAGAGTGCAAGGCCCTGTTTCAGTAACGCATACGCTTCGGCAATCAGCTGCATATCGCCGTATTCGATACCGTTATGTACCATTTTGACATAATGACCTGCGCCATCAGCGCCAATATACGTCACACAAGGCTCACCATCTTCAGCTACCGCCGCAATCTGTTTCAGGATCGGGGCGACCAGTTCATAAGCCTCTTTCTGACCACCAGGCATAATAGAAGGACCTTTCAGCGCTCCTTCTTCCCCCCCCGATACGCCCGTACCAATGAAGTTAAATCCTTCCGCTGACAGTTCACGATTACGGCGGATAGTATCCTCGAAGAAGGTGTTACCACCATCAATAATGATGTCACCTTTATCGAGATAAGGTTTTAACATATCAATGGTGCTGTCGGTCCCCGCCCCGGCTTTGACCATCAACAAAATACGCCGTGGCGTTTCGAGCGATTCGACAAACTCTTTCACGCTATAGTAGGGAACCAGCTTCCTGCCAGGATTTTCCGCAATGACCTCTTCGGTTTTTTCACGGGAACGATTGAACACAGAGACGGTATAACCACGGCTCTCGATATTGAGCGCCAGATTACGCCCCATCACTGCCATACCGATAACCCCGATCTGTTGCCTGGACATTACATACTCCTGTTTATTGTCGTCACTGCGATAGGTTCGCAGTCCTGATATACCGTCATGTTAACGGAAAAGAGACCAGACGCCTGTCCGCTGTACAGGCGTCTGAACCAGTGCTGATAAAGGGTTATGCCAGTAGCTTCTTAATGCTTTCACGGAATTTCGCGCCCTCTTTCCGGTTACGCAATCCATAATTCACAAAAGCCTGCATATACCCCATTTTCTTACCACAATCATAGCTTTCGCCTGTCATCAGCATCGCGTCAACAGACTGTTTTTTAGCCAGCTCGGCAATTGCATCCGTTAGCTGAATGCGACCCCATGCGCCCGGTTTCGTTTGCGCCAGTTCAGGCCAGATATCGGCAGAAAGCACATAACGACCGACAGCCATCAGATCGGAATCCAGGCTTTGTGGTTGATCGGGTTTTTCAATAAATTCAATAATACGGCTTATTTTGCCTTCTACCGTCAAGGGATCTTTAGTCTGAATAACCGAATATTCAGATAAGTCACCCGCCATTCTTTTTGCCAGTACCTGGCTGCGCCCCGTTTCATTGAAACGCGCAACCATCGCAGCAAGGTTGTAACGTAGCGGATCCGCGCTGGCATCGTCTAATACGATATCGGGCAGAACCACAACAAAGGGATTATCGCCGATGATCGGATGAGCGCAGAGAATAGAGTGTCCCAGTCCCAGGGGTTGCGCCTGACGAACGTTCATTATTGTGACACCCGGTGGACAAATAGACTGCACCTCCGCCAGCAACTGGCGTTTCACACGTTGCTCAAGCAGGGCTTCCAGTTCATAAGAGGTATCAAAGTGATTTTCTACCGCATTCTTGGAAGAGTGCGTCACCAGGACAATTTCTTTGATGCCCGCCGCAACAACTTCATCAACAATATACTGAATCATCGGTTTATCGACGATCGGCAGCATCTCTTTTGGAATTGCTTTGGTGGCAGGTAACAGACACATCCCCAGCCCCGCCACCGGAATTACTGCTTTCAAATTGGTCATTCTTTTGTCCATCGTATGTGATTACATGGTGTCTTTAATGTACGTTCTGATAAACGTAACGTCTTGATTATGCCCATTATACTTCAGGTTATGCGGGCATAAGGTTTACTGCAATCCGGTGACTAATGCACTTCGGTGCTCTGCTGGAGACGCTTATTGCGTGTCATCCAGTCATTAACCCGTTGCCGGACTTCGTTCTGTAATTGTTTACGCAGTAACTGATCAACCTGCAGATGATAACTGAGTTGATGCCATTTACCATAAATACGTAACGGGATAGTGGTCTGTTTCAGTGCGGCGATAAGTTTACTATCCCCTTTCCAGCCATCCAGGATCTGCAGATCAAAGTGCATATCACAGACTTGCTGCTGCAAATTCACATCGCCCTGCCCGCTCAGGGTCAGCAGCGCAGAGTGTCCCTGCAAATTATCCAGCGTGACTTTGCCAGCCGCGAGCTGTAACCGACCACTCAGCGCATTCAGTTGCGTCGCGTTGTCATCATTTTCCTCAGCCTGAAGGTGGTTATTGCTGCGCATCATCGCTTGCTGTACCAGTTGCTGGATATTCAGCCCTTCCACGCGCGTGTCCTGTAGCTGGATCTGCGCGTCTCCCTGCCAGTGACGACGGAATGTATCGGCATCGATGTTTTCACCCGAAAATTTTCCGCTTAATGAAAGTTTACCACTCACGCTCAGCGCATAATTAAATGCTTTCAACAAAGTCGCGATCTCAACACGCTTCAGCTCTGGCTGAAAAACAGCCTGTGGCGTATCGCCACGGAGATCCAGTATGCCAGGTAATGATAATTGTCCGCCCGACAACTCACCCTGCAACTGATTAACGGTGACTAATCCTTGCTGATTACTGAGATCACTTTTCACCTGGCTCAGTGTCATTCCACGCCACTGCAGTTGATCAGCCGTCAATCTCATATGGCCGTTAAATTCACGCCATAGATTATCATTGTCATCATCACGATGGGCAATCACAGGGCGCGATTGTCCCGATAACAGATTGCCTGGCGCTGATGGGGCAGATGAAGCGCCTGCCGGAATATCATTCTGGAGTAACAGATTGTCGAAATTGAGTTTTTCCGCGTGTAAATCAAGCTGCCAATCGGGATACGCCGCCAGCATTACCGTGAATTTTCCGGCCATCGCACTGTCGTTCGCGGTTAAATTAAAATCATCAACACGCAAACTTTTCTTATCGCCTTGCCAGCTCATCCGGGCATTCCCTTCGCCACGGATGCCTTTGTCGGGCAATCCCGCCGCGGTTAACTGCCAGCTTAAGCGGGAAATATCGGCCTTGAATGAACGGGGATAATCCTCGCCCTCGATTTGCGCCGAGAACGCAAGGGTTAAATCACGCTGATCACGATTGATTTGTCCGGAAAAATCAACGCTGGCATGGTGTTTCTCATCCTGCTCCATCTGGAGATCAATATGACGAACGGTCAACTGTTTATCTTCCTGCAGCTGGACAAAAAGAATACTATCGACCAGTTGTAAACGCTGCACATCATAAGACCAGCGGCTGCCGTCAAATATCTGTGGTAACAGCCTATCATGCGGCACGACGGGCACTTTCTGCTGAACGCTGGCGCGACTCTCCGGCGTCAGCTGGATAACAGCACCTTTCAGCATGATCTGGCGGATTTGTAATTGATGAGAAATAAGCGGGATCAGGGCGACATCCAGACGCATATTATCAGCACGGATGATGGGTTTTGCTGCCCCTGGAGCAGTCAAAGTCATGCGACCAGAGAGAATGCTCAGTTGCGGCCAGACATGCCAGCGCAACGGGCCATCGAGTTCAAGCTGATAGCCGCTCCGCTCCGCCACCTTATGCACCATATAAGTGCGAAAATCATTGGGATCGACCAGCACGATTAATGCAGCCAGCCCGGCGACTATCACGAGCAGTAAAATCATCAGTGTCGTCAGAATTCGTCTCATGGCACCTCGGTACAACACCTGCGTTATCAATCTTTATCAATACGACTTGCCACGACACCCTGCTGATCGCGATATTTCGCATCTTCACGGCGGTTGTAAGGCCGTATCGCAGGGGCGGAAAGTGGCTCAAAGCTCAACGCGCCAATCAACATGCCGGGACGCAGGGCTAACGGCAATTTACCGGAATTATAAAATTCAAGTACGATGCAACCAGACCAGCCAGGATCAATACGATGCGCGGTGACATGCACCATGAGCCCGAGGCGGGCCAGTGAGGAGCGCCCATCCAGCCAGCCGACGAGATCAGCGGGCAGCGTCACCGACTCAAGGGTCACCGCCAGGGCCAGCTCGCCGGGATGCAGATAAAAAGCCTCATCAGACGACAGCACAATCTCTTCACTCATCACGCGCTCCAGCGCCGCGCTCACTTCCGCTTTTGGCCCACTGAGATCGATAAAAGGCGCGGTATGGCCGCAAAAGGTACGAAATTTATTTCCCAGCCGGACATCAACAGTCGCACCATTGATACGCTCCACCGGTGGACGCGGCGTGATGGATAACCGCCCCTCATCCAGCCAGTTTTCTATATCCTGATCGCACAGACGCATAAGTTTTCTCCTTGTAAAACAGCATTTTTTGCACCTTTTATCACACGGGACAATGGACGTTGCTTATGCACGTTACACAATTCATTCACGTTATTCAAAGAACTGACTGATTTTTGCTTTCAGAATATCAATCGCAATACGATTTTTGCCCCCGCGTGGCACGATAATATCGGCATATTGTTTAGAAGGATCGATAAACTGTAAAAACATCGGGCGCACTGTTTGCTGATATTGCGCCATCACCGAATCCATTGAGCGTCCGCGTTCATTAACATCACGCTTTATACGCCGCATCAGACAGATATCCAGCGGCGTATCGACAAAAATAGAGAAATTAAGCTCATTGCGCAGGCGAATATCGGTCAGCAAAAGAATGCCTTCGACAATAATCACTTTTTTCGGTGAAATATGAACCGTTTCCGGCATCCGGGTATGTTCAACATAACTGTAGACAGGTAACTCGATCGGCTGGCCGCTTTTCAGCATTTGCAAATGCTGGAGAAGTAAGCTGTGATCCATCGAACTCGGATGGTCATAGTTCGTTTTTACCCGCTCGGCCATTGACAGATGACTTTGATCTTTATAGTAACTGTCTTCCGGGATCACCCCAATATGTTCATCGCCAACCTGTTCGCGCAACTCGCGATACAAGGTGCTGGCAATAAGGCTTTTTCCGGAAGCTGATGCGCCAGCGATACCGATAATGACGCACTGACGAGACGTATCAGTCATAACTTTTGCGACCTGATTAATCTGGATAGGTAGGATGAGTGACATTTAACCGTCAAACGCTGCAATTATAGGGGCTTAAGTACGACGATACCAGTAATATACGCATCATCACGCTATTTCATCACCCTCCATTGAACCAGGGAATAATAAATGCACAATCTGAAAAACCGACGGTCACAGTAAGCGGTTATTTTGCTGCCTCACGGTTAACCAGCAACACAGATTCAGATGACAAAAAATATGCGCAGGCCAGCCGGAATGTTAACCAACGATTTCTGCTCTGTGCGGGTTTTGCTGACCACAAAATAATTCACTTTCTTCTCACCTGTTTAAGCACGGTTCGGTTAGAGTATCTGTTTGGTTTTCATGGAACCCGATCACTGTGAAAAAAAAAGCGCATCTTGACCGCATTGACCGTAAGATCCTTGAGATTTTGCACCATGATGGACGCATCTCTTATCAAAAGCTGTCAGAACAGGTTAACCTTACCGCCCGTCCCTGTCTGGAACGGGTACGCAGACTGGAACAGGCTGGCGTTATCCGTGGTTACCGCGCTGTGATCGCACTTCCCGATACAGAACATGCATTTGTGATTCAGGCACAAGTTACCCTCGCGGATCACGGCCAGTCACAATTGATGTTTGAACAGGAAATACAGCAAACACCGGAAGTGCTCAACGGCTGGCTGGTCAGCGGCAGTTTTGATTTTTTACTGCGCATTGGCTGCCACACGATGACGCAATACTGTCAACTGGCTGATCGCTGGCTAAACAGCAAAAAATTTCATATCGATAAGATAGTCACCCTGACAGAATTGCGATCACTCAAGCAACCCTGATGACACTGTTTGGCCACAAACCCAGTGAAAACACACCCTATCGATGAAGCCCTGGCCGACCAGGCGCTAAGCACGACGAATAAATCCCAGCCAGTGTCTCTCGGCACGGTGAAAGATAAAAATCAGTAAAAAAGTACAGAATAAATAAAGCGCGGCAGCGATCAGAAACGGGATAAAGGGGGAATAGGTCATCGCGTAAAACATTCGCGCAACCCCGGTGATATCGAATAATGTTACCGTACTGGCCAGCGACGTGGCATGAAGTAAAAACACCATTTCATTATTCAGCGCCGGTATTCCACGCCGCAAGGTCGCCGGCAGAACCAGTCGACCTATGATTTGCCCTTTGCTCATGCCATAAGCCTCTCCCGCCAGCCACTCCTGATGTGGAAAGGTTATCATCATGCCCGCCAGCAATTCAGCCACATAGGCGGAGGTATTGAGGACAAACGCTAAGATTGCACAAAAGGTGGCATCACGAAATAACAACCAGAATGGCCGTTCGTGTTGCCAGCCTGACTGCACTATTTCAAACTGTGAAAGTCCATAGTAAATCAACATCAGTTGCAAATAGAGCGGCGTACTGCGAAAAAACCAGCTCACGCTACGGATTGGCCACGCCAGATAACGCGGGCCATAGACCTGTACGATGGCCATCACTATCGCCAGGATCATACCCGGAATAAGCGAGAGCAAAAAAAGCTCTGCCGTGACGGCCAGCCCACTGATATTGTCATTACCATCACGCCATAAATAGTCGGGTATGACATCGATCACCGTCTGTAAATTCATAATACGGCCCTGGCGGTAGAGGAGTGCAGCGCGTAACGCTGCGCAAGATGGCTAAAAAACCAGCCAGATAACGCTGTAATCAGCATATAAATCAAGGCAATCAGCGAATAGAATAAAAAAGGTTTTTGCGTAGCACGACCCGCCTGCTCCGCCAGCCACACCATATCTTCGAGCCCCAGAATCGAAACCAGCGCCGAAGATTTCATTAATCCCAGCCAGTTATTATTGACACCAGGAATCGCAAAACTCAGCATTTGCGGTAGCATAATCCGCCGGAAAACCTGCCATGATGACATCCCGTAAGCCACAGCGGCTTCCGTCTGCCCTGACGGGACGGTCAAAAAAGCACCGCGAAAAGTTTCACAATAATAGGCACCAAACACGAAACCAATCGCCAGCACGCCAGAAATAAAGGTATTAAAATGAACCGGCTTCAGTCCCACCAAAAGCAACAACGTATTAACCAGCATTTCACCACCAAAAAATAGCAGCAGCATAATGACCAGCTCCGGAATACCACGTACCAGGGTGGTATAGGTGCCAGACAGCCAGCATAACCAGCGTGGGCCAAATAGCTTAATCAGCGCATTGATCAATCCCAGCACAAGCGCCACCAGTAATGAAAACAGCATGACGCATAACGATAGCCCGGCACCACGTAACAATAACGGCAAATAATCGGTAACCATATTCTGTTTCCCATCTGAACTGAAAAGAAAAATCGTTTAATGCCTCTGTTCGACTTGATCACGGATCAATAAGAACGCTATTACTCTCCCTTTTTGCTATGCGGATAATGACTGTGGCCAGACAACGTTATTAATTACCGTAAATATCGAAATGGAAATACTTTTCATTAATCTGGGTGTAGGTGCCATCAGCGCGGATCGCTTGAATCGCACTATTCAGCGCATCACGCAATGCGGGATTGTCCTTATTAACAGCAATACCAACATCAGAAGAGATCGTGTTATCGCTGATAACCGGGCCGGCAAAAGCAAAATTCTGCCCCCTGGGGGTATTGAGAAAACCGATAGTGGCCTGAATATTGTCCTGCAAAGAGGCGTCAATACGCCCGGAGAGCAAATCGAGATAGACGTTATCCTGATTGGCATAACTGACCACTTTCACCCCCTGATTAGCCCAGTGGCTCCGTGCGTAAGCTTCATGGGTAGAGCCGGTTTGCACCCCAACCTTTTTACCTTTGAGGCTAGCCGCATCAGGTAACAGCGGACTTCCTTTACGGGCCACTAGCTGTGCCGCGCTACGATAATAACGCTCGGTAAAATCGACCTCTTTTTTGCGCTCATCGGTCATATTGAGTGAGGCGATAATCGCGTCGAATTTATCGGCGTTCAGCGCGGCAATCATGCTTTCAAATGGCTGTTTGACGAAGACGCAGCGTGCATTTAACTGACGACATAACGCACTGGCGATATCGATATCAAAGCCGGTGATCTCGCCCCCCGGTGCAAGGACATCAAAAGGGGGATAGCCCCCATCCACCCCAAAACGGATGGTATCAAACGACTGAGCGGCCAGTGATACACTGAGCATCATACTGGTCAGAAAAACAATCATACGGTTTTTCATACGGCTTATCCCTGATGGATTAAAAACGCAATGAAAGGCAGGTCAGACCGCCATCCATCTTCTTAAATTCGCTGGTATCAAGCTGAATCACTGGCATTCCCAGGCGACTGATGGCCGCCAGCACGCGGGGATATCCCTGGGGAGTGATTAACGTATCATTGATCCATAATGTATTTCCGGCATAGGACTCTTCCTCCGGGATCACCAGGGTATTAAAATCACGAAAAGCCGGATGGCTGATATAGTTTTCTGTCAACAACAGGGTATGACGCCCGACATAATTGACGATCGATTTCAAATGCAGCCCGGCGTTGACCTCGATAGCCGTGACCTGATAGCCATATTTTTCAACCGCAGCGGCAAATTCACTGATTCCCCGTTCATCCGTGCGCGCCGTCTGTCCGACAAAAAACTGTTTACCTATCCGCAGAACATCGCCCCCATCCATATGACCGTTTGCGCTCATCGTGACCAGCGGGCGGAAACGCGCCAGCACCGGCGCAATCGTCGCCTCTTCTCCCTGACGGCTCGCGGCTCCTGGATGGGTGATCACCGCCAGTTCAGGCATCACAATGGCGGTGTCTTCCACAAAGTGGGCATCCGGATAATCCGTTATTGCAGGCAGTGCGGTGACTTGCAGTCCGAGATGTAACAATGTTTCCAGATAAGCATAAAATTGCCGGGTCGTCCCTGCTATATCCGGTGCGCCGAGCTGCGCAGTGGTCTGGCCCGCGCCACAGGTAGCCGCTGGCAGACGAACAATCGCTTGAGTAAAAAACATATATATCTCTCTCTGGTGATAATAAGCGCTACTGGCACCAAAGGCCGGTAAGCGCAATGGATTTTTCTGATTATCAAACAGACGCTGGCACCAGTCCGGCTGAATCGCTGTTTGAATACCGCCGGTTCACGCTGAATTTTTTATCAAAACGACATATTTGGTCAGTACACGATAAGTGGCCTGGCAGGCCGGAGGCGTCGTTGTGATACCAGTATATCCGTGCCTCTTTTTTGTCCTCGCCTGTCCGGTGGGTGACCTGGGCCAGCGGGGCGAAGCCGTGCTCGTCTTCATAAATCCACAGATGGCTGCGCTGGTCGCTGATTTCGTTCAGCAGCCGGTCACCGTCCCAGATGAAAATGGTTACCCCGCTGGCGTCCTGTTTCCACGTCCGGCGGCCAAAGACGTCATAGGCATCGTGCGGTGTTGCTTTGCAGTGATGTTGACCTGGAGACGATTATAGTTACACAGAATGATTTACAAGATCCGACTCATTGCCAGTCGCCAGTTCTGGATCGGCATACTCCATTTTTTTGAGGCTGACTGGATTGCCAGATAAATCACTTTCCGTACCGAGTCGTCTGTCGGGAACATCTTTCGTTTCTTTATCGCCTGACGGATCACACTGTTCAGCGATTCAATGGCATTGGTGGTGTAGATGACTTTGCGGATATCGGGCGGATAACCGAAGAACGTATTGAGATTTTCCCAGTGCGCACGCCAGCTCTTACTGATTTGTGGGTATTTCTCATCCCATTCGCTGGCAAACTTATCCAGTGCCATCAGTGCCGCTTCCTCTGTGGCGGCCTGATACACCGCTTTCAGCCCGCCAGTAACGGCTTTGTAGTCCTTCCACGATACGTATTTCAGACTATTGCGTACCATGTGAATGATGCACAACTGGACATGGGTCTGCGGGTAAACACTGTTGATGGCATCCGGAAAGCCCTTCAGGCCGTCCACACAGGCAATCAGGACCCCGGTTTTTCAGCTCTGTCAGGACACTGAGCCAGAATTTTGCCCCTTCGTTTTCGGCCAGCCACATACCCGGCAGTTCCTTATGACCTGAGGTATTAATACCCAGCGCGAGGAACACGGCTTTGTTAATCACGCTGCCATTATGACGGACTTTTATGAAAATACAGTCAAGGTAAACAATGGGATACAGGGCATCCAGCGGGCGGTTTTGCCATTCGATAACCTGTTCTTTCACCGCATCAGTGACTTTAGATATCAGAGTGGGTGATACATCCGCATCATACATTTCCTTAAATGTATCAACGATTTCACGTATGGTCATGCCTCTGGCATACAGGGACAAAATCTGGCTGTCCATCTGTGTGATACGGGTCTGGTTCTTCTTAATAAGCTGAGGTTCAAAGGTATTTTCGCGGTCACGTGGCGTACTGATTTCAATCTGGCCATCGTCGCAAAGCAGGGTTTTAGACGAGTAGCCATTGCGGGTATTTGTGCCTGATTTTCTGGTGTTTTTATCATACCCGAGGTGCTCAGTTAACTCCGCATTGCATTGAGCGCTGTTTCGACGGTCAGCTTCGTTAGCATCCGGGTAAACTGACTGAGGTCAGCTTCAGTTTTCAGGTTTTTGGCCAGTTCAGTTGCCAGTGTTCTGAGTTTTTTCGTCCATAATTTACCTGCCTCTGTTGTTGCAGTGAAGATATCAAAAACAGGCAGATACACAATTTAAATTACAGGCTCCAATTTTTTTATGGAATCCAGCACGTAATTTACGATATTGCAGTGAGGCTGTAGCTAAAAAACAGGTTAAACTAATCTAATCACACTATCTTTCAGGTGATGTGTCGGTTATGGGCCAATGGCTCAGGCTAACGGGAAATGACAGCTGAACAAATTCCAGGCGGGCGGATAACGCGATGACCGGCGTTTTTACGCATCCTGACGCAGAGCCAGTAAAAAAACAGCCTGAACCTGAAGGATAACAGACACTCTTTTTATGCAACAGGAACAACATGGAAATATCTGACAAAGCCCATATTCACTGGGCCTGCCGACGGGGAATGCGTGAACTGGATGTTTTGCTCATGCCATTTTTTGAGCAGCAATACGATACCTTAAGCGATGAAGACCAGCAGTTATTTATCTGTCTGTTGAAAAATGACGATCCCGATCTGTTCAGCTGGCTGATGAATCGTAGTGAGCCCGCTGATGCACGACTGCAACGGATAATCAATTTAATTCAGCGATGGAATCAGCAACGTGGTTCTGTGGCAATCTGATTTACGCATATCCTGGCGTGCGCAGTGGATCTCGCTGTTACTGCATGGTGTTGTGGCGGCGATGATATTACTGATGCCCTGGCCGCTGCGTTACACCCCATTATGGTTGCTATTATTAACACTGGTAGTATTTGATTGTGTGCGTAGCCAGCGGCGGATCCGCGCCTGTCAGGGCGCCATCAAATTGCTGGCTAACTCATGCCTGTACTGGAAGACCATGGAGTGGCAAATTATCGGCACGCCGTGGATGATAAAGAGTGGCATATTATTTCATCTTCGGGACCCGCAAACCCAAACCCGAAGGCGGCTATGGATTGCCGCAGATAGCATGAGTATCAAAGAGTGGCGTGATCTCCGACGCTTGATAGGCCAGGCAACAAGCCCTCCACTTAGCTGAATCAGGCCGAGAGCGCAGCGATTTCGCTGAGGATCTGTTGACACCAGGCATCAATGCGTTTATCGCTCAAATCATATTGATTGGTTTCATCCAGTGCCAGGCCAGCAAACCGTTGGCCATCCGCAATAACCGCTTTCTGGCTGATGAACTCATAGCCTGTCGTCGGCCAGTAGCCTACAAATTTAACCTCTTTGCTCAGTAGCTTTGCGTGCAACAGGCCCAGCGCGTCGAGAAACCATTCACCGTAACCTAACTGATCCCCCAGGCCGTATAGGGCGACAATTTTGCCCGCGAGATCCAGGGTATCCAGCTGTTGCCAGATAGCTTCCCAGTCTTCCTGAATTTCACCAAAATCCCATGTGGGAATGCCGAGGATCAGCACATCATAATCCTCCATCCGCTGGGGAGCGTCCTCTTTCAGATTATGTAATGTGACATATTGCGAGCCGATAGCATCGCGGATTTTTTCCGCCGCCATTTCGGTATAACAGGTACTGGAGCCGTAGAAAAGACCAATATTCATGAGGTTAAAACTCCAGCAGATATTTATCAGAAGTGGGTAAGCAACAGCAAAGCAGATTATTGATCCCCATTCTGTATTGTGGCATTAGAGGTAAATGAACAACATTTCATTTAGAGTATACTGGCGCAGTTCTAACAAAAAAGAGAAAGATGTGGAAGAGGATATCGCACGAATTGAACAGTTTCTTGATGCCTTGTGGCTGGAGCGTAACCTGGCAGAAAATACCCTGACTGCCTATCGTCAGGATCTCATGATGGTGGTGGCCTGGCTGCATCATCGGGGATTGACACTGCTCAGTATGGGGGAAGAAGATCTCCAGTCGCTGTTAGCCGAACGGCAGGAGGGGGGCTACAAAGCGGCCAGTAATGCCCGGTTGCTAAGTGCGGTGCATCGTTTCTGTCAGTATCTGTATCGGGAAAAAATACGTTCTGATGATCCCTGCGCACGGCTGGCCGCGCCAAAACTACCACAACGGCTGCCCAAAGATTTGAGTGAAGAGCAGGTATTTCGCCTGTTACAGGCACCTTCAGCAGAACAGCCGCTGGAGTTGCGCGATAAGGCGATGTTAGAGGTGCTCTACGCGACCGGCTTGCGCGTATCAGAACTGGTTGGCTTGCTGATAAGTGATATCAACCTGCGCCAGGGGGTGGTACGGGTAACAGGAAAAGGCAACAAAGAGCGACTGGTGCCACTGGGGGAAGAGGCGGTGCTGTGGGTGGAAAACTATCTCCAGCATGGTCGTCCCTGGCTACTCAATGGGGTGGCGTCAGATGTGCTCTTTCCCAGCCTGCGCGCGCAGCAAATGACCCGTCAGACATTCTGGCACCGCATTAAGCACTATGCGACACTGGCGGGTATCGACAGTGCGAAGCTATCTCCGCATGTCTTACGTCATGCGTTTGCCACCCATTTGCTGAACCACGGCGCCGACTTACGTGTGGTACAAATGCTTTTAGGGCATAGTGATCTTTCAACGACGCAGATTTACACCCATGTGGCGACAGAGCGTCTGAGACAGCTTCATCAACAGCATCATCCGCGCGCCTGAGTGCGGAATACAAGGAATAAGAATGAAAAAAATTTTATTGATCTCCATGTTACTGACCACGACGTTATCGGGCGTAGTGTCTGCTGACGATGCCGCAATCCAGCAGTCACTCTCCCGACTTGACTTAAAAAGTACCGATATTGCCCCTTCGCCGATCGCTGGCGTCAAGACGGTATTCACCGATGATGGTGTGATGTATGTCACCGATGATGGCCAGTATATTATTCATGGGCCGCTGTATGATGTCAGTGGTAAACAGCCGATCAATATTACCAACGCATTATTAATGACTAAGCTCAATGCGCTGGAAACCGAGATGATTATCTATAAAGCGCCACAAGAGCGCTATGTCGTCACGGTATTTACCGATATCACCTGTGGGTATTGTCGCAAGCTGCATGAAGAGATGAATGACTACAACGCCCTTGGTATCACGGTGCGCTATCTGGCTTTTCCGCGCCAGGGACTGCAAAGTCAGGCTAAACAGGAGATGAACGCTATCTGGTGTGCCAGTGATCGTCATAAAGCCTTCAATGACGCGATGGCCGGTAAAAGTGTTCCGGCGGCCAGCTGCGATATTGATATCGGTAAACATTATGCCTTTGGCGTCCAGTTTGGTATCAATGGTACGCCAGCGATAGTGCTCAGTAATGGTACGATGCTGCCTGGCTATCAGCCACCGAAAGCACTGAAAGCGATGCTTGATGCGTATCAGAAACAGACAACAGGCCAGTAAAGCGCGTGAAATCACAGAGAAAACTACGCCGCCGTGAGGTGATGGCAGAGGTGTCTCTGCCCGACAGCCTGCCACCGTTATTGCGACGTCTGTATGCCAGTCGTGGGGTGAAGAGTGCACAAGAACTGGAACGTAGTGTTAAGGGCATGTTGTCGTGGACACAGCTGACGGGCATCGAAAAAGCACTGGCATTACTGTATGACGCTTTTCAGCAACAATGGCATATTGTTATCGTCGGTGATTTTGATGCCGATGGTGCCACCAGCACCGCCCTGAGCGTACTGGCATTGCAGGCGCTGGGCTACAAAAATGTCTCTTATCTGGTACCGAACCGTTTTGACGATGGTTATGGTTTGAGCCCTGAAGTGGTCGACCAGGCCCATAACCGTGGCGCACAGATGATTATGACCGTCGATAATGGCATCTCATCACATGCCGGTGTTGAGCGGGCCAGTGAGCTATCGATTCCGGTACTGATTACCGATCATCATTTACCGGGCGAAACAGTGCCCGCGGCAGCGGCAATCATCAATCCGAATCTGCGTGATTGTGATTTTCCGTCAAAATCGCTCGCCGGTGTCGGCGTGGCATTCTATCTGATGCTGGCGCTGCGTGCTTTCCTGCGTGATAAAAACTGGTTTGCCAGCCAGGGGATCACGGAACCTAATCTGGCTGAATTTCTCGATCTGGTCGCACTGGGAACCGTTGCCGATGTAGTGCCGCTGGATACCAATAACCGGATCCTCACCTGGCAGGGATTAAGTCGGATCAGAGCGGAAAAGTGCCGCCCGGGGATTAAGGCGTTGCTGGAAGTCGCCAGACGAGATCCGCATAGACTGGTAGCCAGCGATCTGGGCTTCGCGCTGGGGCCCCGGCTGAATGCGGCGGGCAGGCTGGATGATATGTCTGTCGGTGTGGCGTTGCTGCTGTGCGATAACATTGGTGAAGCGCGCATGCTGGCGAACGAACTGGATGCCCTCAATCAGACCCGCAAAGAGATAGAACAGGGCATGCAGGCTGAGGCGTTATCACTATGTCAGCAGCTTGAACGCCGCGAAAACACCCTGCCAGCAGGGTTGGCTATCTATCATGCTCAGTGGCATCAGGGGGTGGTCGGTATTCTGGCCTCGCGGATCAAAGAGCGTTTTCATCGCCCGGTGATTGCCTTTGCCCCTTCTGGCGACGGGCTGTTAAAAGGATCCGGGCGCTCTGTTCCTGGGCTGCATATGCGCGATCTCCTCGAACGCCTTGATACGCTCAATCCGGGGTTAATAATAAAATTTGGCGGCCATGCGATGGCGGCGGGATTATCGCTGGAAGAGGCGCGCTTTGATCAATTTCAGCACTGTTTTGCCGCGCTGGTCAGCGAGTGGCTGGACCCGGCGTTGCTGAAAGGGGAAGTGGTGTCTGATGGCTCACTGCAAGCGGCGGATCTGAACATCGAAGTGGCTCATATGCTACGGGAAGCGGGGCCGTGGGGACAAATGTTCCCGGAGCCGCTGTTTGATGGCCGTTTTCGCCTGTTGCAGCAACGCCTGGTGGGGGAACGTCATCTCAAGGTGCTGGTCGAACCGGTGGAGGGCGGGCCGTTACTGGATGGCATCGCGTTTAATGTCGATACCACGCTCTGGCCTGATCAGAGCGTGCGCGAAGTCACGCTGGTGTATAAACTCGATATCAATGAGTTTCGTGGACAATGTGCGCTGCAATTGATCATCGACCATCTGTGGCCAGATTAACAACTTTGTATAAATAAGGGTGCAGATCCGGTAGAATTTCACTCTTATTTCCGTTTTTTGACTAATCCATTAAAAGAAACCGATCATGTTTGAAATAAATCCGGTAAAAAACCGTATTGAGGATCTCACTGAACGCGCTGCTGTTCTCAGGGGGTATCTTTGACTACGATGCGAAGAAAGAACGTTTAGAAGAGGTCAGCGCCGAACTGGAGCAGCCCGATGTCTGGAACAGCCCTGAGCGGGCACAAGCGCTCGGCAAAGAGCGCGCTTCCCTGGAGACTATCGTCACTACTTTTGATCATCTTGCTCAGGGGCTGGAAGATGTTTCCGGATTACTGGAGCTGGCTATCGAAGCCGACGACGAAGAAACTTTCAACGAAGCTATTGCTGAACTGGATAGCCTGGAAGAGAAACTGGCGCAACTTGAATTTCGCCGCATGTTCTCCGGTGAATATGACAGTGCCGATTGTTATCTCGATATTCAGGCCGGTTCGGGGGGAACTGAAGCGCAGGACTGGGCCAGTATGCTGGAGCGCATGTATCTTCGCTGGGCAGAGGGTCGCGGTTTCAAAACTGAAATTATCGAAGAATCCGAAGGTGAAGTGGCAGGCATTAAATCGGTGACCATTAAAATCACCGGAGATTACGCCTATGGCTGGTTACGTACCGAAACTGGCGTTCATCGCCTGGTACGCAAGAGCCCCTTTGACTCCGGTGGTCGCCGTCACACATCCTTTAGTTCTGCATTTGTCTATCCCGAAGTGGACGACGACATTGATATTGAGATCAACCCAGCGGATTTGCGGATTGACGTTTACCGTGCCTCGGGTGCCGGGGGACAGCACGTTAACCGTACCGAGTCTGCGGTACGTATTACCCACGTTCCCACCGGGATAGTGACTCAGTGTCAGAATGATCGCTCGCAGCACAAAAATAAAGACCAGGCCATGAAGCAGTTGAAAGCGAAACTGTATGAACTGGAAATGCAGAAAAAAAATGCCGAAAAGCAAGCGGTAGAAGAGAATAAATCTGATATTGGCTGGGGCAGTCAGATCCGTTCTTATGTCCTGGATGATTCCCGTATCAAAGATCTGCGTACCGGGGTGGAAACCCGCAACACTCAGGCAGTGCTGGACGGCAGTCTGGATCAATTTATCGAAGCAAGTTTAAAAGCAGGGTTATGAGGAGCAAACATGTCTGAACAACACCGGCAGGGCGATGACACAGCAATTGACCTGAATAATGAACTACAAAACCGGCGTGAAAAGCTGGCACAGTTACGTGAACAAGGTATTCCGTTTCCGAACGATTTTCGCCGTGATCATACCTCTGACCAGCTGCACACCGATTTTGACGACAAAGACAGTGCGCAACTTGAGGCGCTGAATATTGAGGTTTCCGTGGCCGGTCGCATGATGACGCGCCGTATTATGGGAAAAGCCTCATTCGTAACACTACAGGATGTTGGCGGACGTATTCAGCTATATGTTGCCCGTGACGATTTAGCGCAAGGTGTTTATCAGGATCAGTTTAAAAAGTGGGATCTTGGCGACATCATTGGCGCCAAAGGGAAACTCTTCAAAACCAAAACTGGCGAACTGACTATTCACTGCAGCGAACTGCGCCTGCTGACCAAAGCACTGCGTCCCCTGCCGGATAAATTTCATGGTTTGCAGGATCAGGAAGCGCGCTATCGTCAGCGTTACCTCGATCTGATTGCCAATGACGAGTCGCGCCACACTTTTAAAGTACGCTCGCGCATTCTGGCCGCTATCCGTAAATTCATGGTGGATCGTGATTTTATGGAAGTGGAAACCCCGATGATGCAGGTTATCCCAGGAGGGGCCTCTGCGCGTCCGTTTATCACCCATCATAATGCGCTGGATCTGGATATGTATCTGCGTATCGCGCCGGAGCTTTATCTCAAGCGGCTGGTGGTCGGGGGATTTGAACGGGTGTTTGAGATCAATCGTAACTTCCGTAATGAAGGGATCTCTGTCCGCCATAATCCTGAATTTACCATGATGGAACTGTATATGGCATATGCAGACTATAAGGATTTAATCGAACTGACAGAATCATTATTCCGGACAATTGCACAGGAAGTTCTGGGCAAAACAGAAGTGCCTTATGGTGATGCGGTCTTTGATTTTGGTCAGCCATTTGAAAAGCTGACGATGCGCGAGGCGATCAAAAAATATCGTCCGCAAACCAATATGGTTGATCTGGATAACTTTAATGCCGCAAAAGCGATTGCTGACGAGATCGGCATTAAAGTAGAAAAAAGCTGGGGATTGGGCCGTATCGTAACTGAAATATTTGAGGAAGTGGCAGAAGCGCATCTGATTCAGCCGACGTTTATCACCGAATATCCTGCGGAAGTCTCGCCACTGGCGCGTCGTAATGATCAAAACCCGGAAATTACGGATCGCTTTGAATTCTTTATCGGTGGCCGTGAAATTGGTAATGGTTTCAGCGAACTGAATGATGCGGAAGATCAGGCTCAGCGTTTCCAGCAACAGGTGAACGCGAAAGCGGCCGGTGATGATGAAGCGATGTTCTATGACGAAGACTACGTGACGGCACTGGAACACGGCCTGCCACCCACCGCAGGTTTAGGTGTTGGTATTGACCGGATGGTGATGTTGTTTACTAACAGCCATACTATTCGTGATGTTATCCTGTTCCCGGTGATGCGTCCGGTAAAATAATTACCGTCACAACGGAGGATGACGATCAGCTAACGGTTTATTTTATCAGCAATTAGCATCCTCCCCCCTTGTAAGACGATGCGCAAGGTTTATAATCTCTGCGCATCTTAAAGCGGGCGTAGTTCAATGGTAGAACGAGAGCTTCCCAAGCTCTATACGAGGGTTCGATTCCCTTCGCCCGCTCCATTTTCAACTCTCCAGAACTCCACATAATTCAACTATCTCATGATTTAACGGTTTTTTTTGCATTTATTTGTCAACTGAACTCAACCCGGATTACCCCAAATCAATCTATGATGTTGTATAGAAATGTGTAAAGAATTTCTTATACACTCTAAAGCTATACACACAAGGAAATTTCAGAGCCCTCAGTGTCAGGATAGTTGTCACCCCCTCTGAAAAATCAGTCTGAGGGCATGGAGTGACAAATGAAACGTATTTCCCCTGAACGTAAAGCAGCGATACTGGCTAAATTATTGCCCCCCTACAACATGTCGGTTTCCACTGTTGCACAAATGGAAGGAATATCCGAAGCTACCCTCTGTAACTGGCGTAATCAGGCCAAATCAGAGGGGAAGCCCGTGCCCGGCGCAGAGAAAACAACCGACCAGTGGTCAGCAGAAGCACGCTTTGCCGTGATAGTCGAAACCGCCACACTCAGTGAGGCTGAAGTGGCAGAATACTGCCGTAAAAAAGGCCTTTATCCGGAACAGATTATTCAGTGGAAGCAGGCTTTTTTACAGACTTCCGCACCGGAAGATAAAGCAGCCCTGAAGCAGAGCCAGAAAGAGATTAAACAACTGAAGAGAGAGCTGGTGCGTAAGGAGAAAGCTCTGGCGGAGGCGGCAGCGATACTGGTACTGCGAAAAAAGCTCAGGGATTACTACGGGGAAACGGACGGGGGAGCCTGTAATTTAAATTGTGTATCTGCCTGTTTTTGATATCTTCACTGCAACAACAGAGGCAGGTAAATTATGGACGAAAAAAAACTCAGAACACTGGCAACTGAACTGGCCAAAAACCTGAAAACTGAAGCTGACCTCAGTCAGTTTACCCGGATGCTAACGAAGCTGACCGTCGAAACAGCGCTCAATGCAATGCGGAGTTAACTGAGCACCTCGGGTATGATAAAAACACCAGAAAATCAGGCACAAATACCCGCAATGGCTACTCGTCTAAAACCCTGCTTTGCGACGATGGCCAGATTGAAATCAGTACGCCACGTGACCGCGAAAATACCTTTGAACCTCAGCTTATTAAGAAGAACCAGACCCGTATCACACAGATGGACAGCCAGATTTTGTCCCTGTATGCCAGAGGCATGACCATACGTGAAATCGTTGATACATTTAAGGAAATGTATGATGCGGATGTATCACCCACTCTGATATCTAAAGTCACTGATGCGGTAAAAGAACAGGTTATCGAATGGCAAAATCGCCCGCTGGATGCCCTGTATCCCATTGTTTACCTTGACTGTATTTTCATAAAAGTCCGTCATAATGGCAGCGTGATTAACAAAGCCGTGTTCCTCGCGCTGGGTATTAATACCTCAGGTCATAAGGAACTGCCGGGTATGTGGCTGGCCGAAAACGAAGGGGCAAAATTCTGGCTCAGTGTCCTGACAGAGCTGAAAAACCGGGGTCCTGATTGCCTGTGTGGACGGCCTGAAGGGCTTTCCGGATGCCATCAACAGTGTTTACCCGCAGACCCATGTCCAGTTGTGCATCATTCACATGGTACGCAACAGTCTGAAATACGTATCGTGGAAGGACTACAAAGCCGTTACTGGCGGGCTGAAAGCGGTGTATCAGGCCGCCACAGAGGAAGCGGCACTGATGGCACTGGATAAGTTTGCCAGCGAATGGGATGAGAAATACCCACAAATCAGTAAGAGCTGGCGTGCGCACTGGGAAAATCTCAATACGTTCTTCGGTTATCCGCCCGATATCCGCAAAGTCATCTACACCACCAATGCCATTGAATCGCTGAACAGTGTGATCCGTCAGGCGATAAAGAAACGAAAGATGTTCCCGACAGACGACTCGGTACGGAAAGTGATTTATCTGGCAATCCAGTCAGCCTCAAAAAAATGGAGTATGCCGATCCAGAACTGGCGACTGGCAATGAGTCGTTTTATTATTGAGTTTGGTGATCGCCTGAGCGGGCACCTTTAATACGGTGGCAGTTACACAGAATGATTTACAGAGTCAAAAATGTGTTGTATGCCGTTGATGTACTTTCTGCTATTGCTTGTCGCATTAATGAAAAGCACTTGCATTACCTTCAGGCTCTTTTACCATTAGGCACACTTTGCGCTCAACGCTTCAGGATATGATTATGGCTTTTACCTCTTTTTCCTCGTCTCAGCCCTCGCCTTCGGCCCATCTGCCTCTCACCTTAATGCGCCTGGATGACTGGGCACTGGCGACCATAAGCGGCCCGGATGATGAAAAATATTTACAGGGACAAGTGACTGCCGATATTCCTGCCCTGAGCGAGGATCAGCACCTGCTCGCCGCGCACTGTGACGCCAAAGGAAAAATGTGGAGCAATCTGCGGCTGTTCCGTCGTCAGGGAGGATTCGCCTGGCTGGAGCGCCGCAATCTGCGGGAAATACAGTTAGCCGAACTCAAAAAATATGCTGTCTTTTCTAAGGTCACGATTGCCGCTGATGATGAACATATCCTGCTCGGCGTAGCGGGTCTGCAGGCGCGGAATGCCCTCGCGCCGTTGTTTCGCCAGCTTCCAGACTCTGATAAACCGCTGGTCACTGACGGAGCCACCAGTTTGTTATGGTTCGACGCACCGCAGGAGCGTTTTCTGCTGGTCACCGATGCGCCAACCGCTGAGCGGGTACACAGCGCGTTACATGGCCAGGCGCAGATAAAAACCAGTGCCCAGTGGCTGGCGTTAGATATCGAAGCGGGGTTGCCGATCATCGATGATGTCAATAGTGGGCAATTTCTCCCACAAGCTACTAATTTGCAGGCACTGGGTGGGATCAGTTTTAAAAAGGGCTGCTATACCGGACAAGAGATGGTTGCCCGCGCGAAATTTCGCGGTGCCAATAAGCGGGCGTTATGGTCGCTGATCGGTCATGCTGATCGTCTTCCCGCCCCCGGAGAAGCGCTGGAGTTAAAAACCGGAGAGAACTGGCGTCGTACCGGCACCGTACTGGCAGCGGTACAACGGGATGACGGACATCTGATTCTGCAGGCTGTTATGAGCCGTGATATCGCACCGGAGAGCCAGTTTCGTGTCTGTGATGATGCCGGTGAATTGCGTATCACCCCGCTGTCCTACTCCCTGCCGACAGATTAAGAGTCTGGCCTCAGTGTACACGGCAAAACGCTTAAAGCGGCCCGACATACAGATAGATTGCCAGAAAATGGCAGATGCTTCCCCCCAGCACAAAACCATGCCAGATGGCATGGTTGTAAGGGATCCGCTTGCAGACATAAAAAATAACCCCCAGTGAATAAATCACCCCACCTGCCGCCAGTAAGATCACCCCACCGCTTGCCAGCTTTATCGTCAGCTGATAGATAACAATCAACGACAGCCAGCCCATCAGAAGATAGGTCGCCAGAGAGAGGGTTTTAAAACGATGGCCAATGGTCAGCTTAAATAAAATACCGGCCAGCGCCAGACTCCAGATGATAATCAGCAGCACCCGCGCCAGGGTTGAATTGAGTCCCACCAGCAAAAAAGGGGTATAGGTGCCAGCAATCAACAGATAGATAGCACAATGGTCACATTTCTTCAGCCACTGTTTGGCTTTTGGGGAGGGAATTGCATGGTAGAGCGTGGAAGCCAGAAACAGCGCAATCATGCTGCTACCATACAGGGCATAACTTGTGATGGCCGCCACACTGGCGTGATGATTCGTCGCCTGTGTCAGCAGGAGAACCAGGCCGACAATGCTCAATAACAGGCCAATGCCATGAGTGACGCTGTTCGCGATCTCTTCTGCCAGCGAATAGCTGTGGCTGATTAACGGCTGGTGAACCATATTTATCTCCGCAAATAAATCATGCTGCCCATGCGCTTATTGAACGTAACGGAGGATCGTGTCAGTACCGCGTTATTCTCCTGAATACCCCCCGTCCGCCCGTCAATCACCACATCAGGGCCTGGGTTAAGATTTTAACCTCAGGCCCGACCTGCCGTCAGGAATCTTCACTCTCTGGTACACAGCGGCAAAACAGATGGCGATCGCCATAAACATCATCCACCCGTTTCACCGTCGACCAGTATTTATTGACGCTTCCTGCCGGGAATGCCGCCTGTTCACGGGAGTAGGGATGATGCCATGCTGCCGCCAGTTCCCATTGAGTATGTGGCGCATTCACCAGCGGATTATCATCCTGCGGCCACTCCCCTGCTTCCACACGCGAAATTTCATCACGGATCATCAACATGGCGTTGATAAAACGATCCAGTTCGGTTTTATCTTCTGATTCAGTGGGCTCCACCATCAGGGTTCCGGCCACCGGGAAGGACATGGTGGGGGCATGAAAACCAAAGTCAATCAGCCGTTTGGCAATATCCAGCTCACTGATGCCACTCTGCGCTTTTAACGGACGGATATCAAGAATACATTCGTGCGCCACACGCCCCCCGCGCCCGCTGTAGAGCACCGGATAAGCCGCCTGTAAGCGTGTGGCGATATAATTGGCATTCAGGATAGCCACCTGACTGGCGCGTTTCAGCCCCTGTGCGCCCATCATCCGGATATACATCCAGCTAATCGGCAAAATCGAAGCGCTGCCGAAAGGGGCGGCTGAAACGGCACCCTGGCGGGTGAGCATGTTGTCGATTTGTACCACGCTATGGCCTGGCAGGAATGGAGCCAGATGCGCTTTGACCGCCACCGGCCCGACCCCTGGGCCACCACCGCCATGTGGGATGCTGAAGGTTTTATGCAGATTAAAATGCGAGACATCAGCGCCAATAAATCCTGGTGAGGTCATACCGACCTGGGCATTCATATTGGCACCATCAAGATAGACCTGCCCTCCCGCCTGATGTATCACCGCGCAGACATCGCGGATAGCCTCTTCATATACCCCATGGGTTGACGGATAGGTCACTATAATACAGGCGAGGCGCTCTGCGGCCTGTTCCGCTTTCAGCTGCAGATCGGCGAGATCAATATTGCCATTTTTATCACACGCTACCACCACTACCTGCATTCCCGCCATATATGCCGAGGCCGGATTCGTGCCGTGCGCCGAGGCCGGGATCAGACAGATATCGCGTTGTGCCTGCTGGCGGCTCTCATGGTAACGACGGATCGCCAGCAGACCAGCATACTCCCCCTGGGCGCCGGAATTTGGCTGCATACTCACGGCATCATAGCCGGTTAATCTGCTCAGCCACGTTGCCAGCTGGCTGAGCATCTGCTGATAACCCTCCGCCTGCTCCGGCGGACAGAACGGGTGCAGATCGGCAAATTCAGGCCAGGTGATGGGGATCATTTCTGCCGCCGCATTGAGCTTCATGGTGCAGGAGCCCAGCGGGATCATCGCCTGATTGAGTGCCAGATCTTTACGCTCCAGGGTGTGCATATAGCGCATCATGGCGGTTTCACTATGATAGCGATGGAATACCGGATGTTCGAGGATCGGCGAGTCGCGCCACATGGCGGGCGGGATCGATGCGCTATCCTCCATCACCGCTTTATCCAGTGTATCGATCGCCAGCGACTGATCGTCACCGGTGATGACATACCACAGGGTCTGAATATCGTCACGGGTCGTGGTTTCATCCAGTGTGATACCGACCGCGTTATCGATATCACTGCGCAGATTGATCTTTCGCGCCGCGGCCCGCGCCAGCACAGCGGGTTTATCGGCGACTTCGACACACAGGGTGTCGAAATAGTGTGTATAGCGTAACTTCAGCCCTTTTTGCTGCACAGAGGCGGCGAGGATATCGCACAGTCGATGGATGCGACTGGCGATATCTCTCAGGCCATCAGGCCCGTGATATACCGCATAAAAACTGGCGATCATGGCCAGTAATACCTGTGAGGTACAGATATTGGAATTTGCTTTTTCGCGGCGGATATGCTGTTCGCGCGTCTGCATCGCCATGCGCAACGCGCTGTTTCCTGCCGCATCCCGCGACACACCGATAATACGCCCCGGCATGGCACGTTTAAATTCATCTTTGGTGGCAAAGAACGCGGCATGTGGCCCACCGTAACCCATCGGGACACCGAAACGCTGTGCCGAGCCGAAGACAATATCCGCGCCCTGCTTGCCTGGGGCGGTTAATAACACCAGCGCCATGATATCGGCGGCGACCGTGACAATAATCTGCCGTGCCTTGAGTGCGCCGATAAGATCGGTGTCATCACGGAGTTCACCGGTCGTCCCCACCTGTTGTAGCAGCACCCCGAAGATATCCTCATGATCCAGCGCTTTATGCGCTTCATCAACGATCAGCCCGAAACCATAGGTGCGTGCACGGGTACGTACCACATCCAGTACCTGCGGATGCACATCCGCCGCCACAAAGAAATGGCTGGCGTTTTTCAGTTTGCTGATCCGTTTCGCCATCGCCATCGCTTCCGCGGCGGCCGTCGCCTCATCCAGCAAGGAGGCGGAGGCAATATCCTGTCCTGTCAGATCGATAGTCAGCTGCTGGAAATTGAGCAGCGCTTCCAGGCGCCCCTGGGAAACTTCTGCCTGATAAGGGGTATAGGCGGTATACCAGCCCGGATTTTCCAGCAAATTACGCTGGATCACCGGCGGTAGCTGTACCGCGCTGTAGCCCATGCCGATGTATGATTTAAAACACTGATTACGCTTCGCGATAGCGCGTAACTCAGCCAGAGCGGCAAATTCACTTATCGCTTGCGGTATATTCGGCAGTGCCGGCAGTTGAATATCCTGCGGCACAATCTGCTGCGTCAGTGTATCCAGTGAATCCGCCCCCACCACATCCAGCATCGTCTGTTGCTGCCGGGGCGTCGGGCCAATATGACGGTCAATAAAAGCGTCATGGTTTTCCAGCTGGCCTAATGTTGATGTCATACGCGAGTACTCCTGAATATCGTCAACGTACTGACTGCCATTCAGCGGATAACCGACTGGCAGCGGAGGGATGGCAAGTCACGCCTACTCTTCTTCCACCAGGCTTGCATAGGCATGCGCATCCAGCAATGTGGCCACCTGCGCTTCATCACTGGCTTTGATTTTAAAAATCCATCCTTCGCTGTAAGGGTTGTCGTTGACCTGCTCCGGTGCATCATTTAACGCTTCATTAATGGCGATAATCTCGCCACTGATCGGCGCATAAATATCAGAAGCCGCTTTGACCGATTCGGCCACCGCGCAGTCATCACCGATGGCCACCACGGTTCCAACCGCCGGTAATTCGACGAAAACCATATCCCCAAGCAACGCCTGAGCATGATCGGTGATCCCAACGGTGTAGGTCCCGTCCGCCTCTTTACGTAGCCATTCATGTTCTTTGCTGTATTTCAGTTCCGCAGGGATGTTGTTCATCGATTAATCTCCAGTCAGAGGGGAAAATGACACAACGGCTTTACCGTTGCGTACAAAAACAGGTTTTGTCACTTTTACCGGCACTTCGCGGTTACGTATCTGTACAACCGCGTGGTCACCGATATCGTCAGGCACCCGTGCAAGGGCAATACCGTAACCGAGCGTGGGAGAGAATGTACCACTGGTAATGACGCCAGTTTTTTGCTCACCGGCGGCGGTGGTAAAACGTACCACCTGCCCGCTGCGTAATACACCCTTTGCGGTCATGATCAGTCCGACCAGTTTTTCAGTGCCTTTTTCACGCTCTAACTCCAGTGCGTTACGACCGATAAACGAGCGGTCTTCCGGTTGCCAGGCGATTGTCCAGCCCATATTGGCGGCCAGCGGCGAGATGCTTTCGTCCATCTCCTGGCCATACAGATTCATCCCGGCTTCCAGCCGCAGGGTATCGCGGGCAGCCAGGCCACACGGTTTGACCCCTGCGGCCTGCAAACCCTGCCACAAAGCGACCGCCTGATCGTTCGGCAGGGCAATTTCATATCCGCTTTCACCGGTATAGCCAGTGGTGGCAATAAAGAGATCACCACACTGCTGGCCAAAAAACGGTTTCATTTCCGCGACCGCCTGGCGCTGTGCGGCGCTCAGCAGAGTGGCGGTTTTTTCTTTTGCCTGCGGCCCCTGTACGGCGATAAGAGCAAGATCATCACGAACCGTTATCTCAAGGCCATAAGGCTGCGCCTGCTGACGGATCCAGCTCAGATCTTTTTCTCGTGTCGCCGAGTTCACCACCATCCGGAAATCGTCTTCCGTCAGGTAGTAGACAATGAGATCATCAATGACGTTGGCAGAAGCGTTCAGCATCGCGCTATAGAGTGCTTTGCCGGGCACCGTCAGTTTCGCAGCATCATTCGCCAGCAAATAGCGCAGGAAATCACGGCTACGACAGCCATGAAAATCAATGATCGTCATGTGCGAAACATCAAACATGCCAGCATCGCGCCGCACGGCATGGTGCTCATCTATCTGGGAACCATAATGGAGGGGCATCATCCAGCCATGAAAATCGACCATGCGAGCCCCGCATAGCTGGTGTTGTTGATAAAGCGGAGTCTGTTGAGCCATCTTTACCTCATCAAATCACGAATGAAATAGATATCTACCGTGGCGAACGATGCGACAGGCGCTTTCTGGCATGACCAGACGCACTGTATACCCTCATCGTCTTCCTGCTGAACTTACCATTGAATCGGTGACCAGACCATCAACAGGACCAGGGTATTATCCTGCGCAATCATTAAAACAAACAATACTTATTCAGATAAATATGCTATTAAATTAACGTGTTACTTTATAAAAAAACAATATACATTAAATAAATAGTTTATTATTTCGTTAGCCCACAAAAAAGCCGTTCCGGTCACTAAAATAAGAAAAAGATAAATAAAACTAATATGAGAAAATAATAGCAATCAATTTATTGCCAGTGAAAGAATAACTACCTGGCTCATCAGACGTTAAGCCCGGCAAAAAGCCGGGTAAGATGACGCTATATTTAGCGCAACCAGTCAGGAAGCGTGTTGAGTCCCATCGCCTGGCGAATGAGTTGTGATTTAGCAGCCGGAATTTTGTCCGTCAGCGCCAGTCCGACATCACGGATTAATTTCTTCACTGGATGCACACCAGAAAACAGATCCTGAAAACCCTGCATCCCGGCCAGCATCAAGGCAGCACTGTGTTTGCGACGCCGTTCATAACGACGCAGATACAAATACTGACCAATATCTTTCCCCTGGCGATGCAGACGTTTTAATTCGGCAATCAGTTCTGCGGCATCCATAAAACCGAGATTAACTCCCTGACCAGCCAGTGGGTGGATGGTGTGCGCCGCATCACCTGCCAGTGCCAGACGATGAGCCGCAAACTGGCGGGCATAGCGGCCAATCAACGGGAAGGCCTGGCGTTCACTGATCACCTGACAGGCACCATAGCGGTTATCGAACGCCAGGCTCAATGCGCGGTTAAAGTCACTTTCCGTCACCTGTTGCAGCCGCTGCGCCTGCTGGGGGGGTAATGACCAGACCACAGAACACAGATGGGGATCACTCAACGGCAGCAACGCCAGAATGCCATCACCGTGGAACACCTGACGGGCAATCGCCTGATGGGCTTCTTCACTACGCACCGTAGCGACCAGGGCATGATGGCGATAATTCCAGAATATCAGCGGAATATCGGCTTTATCACGTAACCAGGAGTGAGCGCCGTCAGTACCAATCACCAGCCTCGCTGTCAGCATGGTGCCATCCTCCAGGGTGAGAAAAACGTCGTTTTCTCCCCAGATCACCTGTTTCAGTTGTGCCGGTGCCAGTAAAGTGATATCGCGACAGTGTTGTGCTTTTTGCCATAACGCCGCAGTAATAATATTATTTTCAATAATATAGCCGAGGTGACTAAGGCCGATACTCTGGGCATCAAAACTTATCCGGCCAAAACTGTCTTTATCCCATACTTCGATGCCGTGATAGCAGCTCGCTCGCTGGGTGATAATGTCGTGCCAGACCTCCAGTTTAGCCAGTAATTTCTCGCTGGCGGCATTGATCGCCGAGACACGCAATGCCGGGGGCGACGCCATATCGCAAGGCGGTGGGGGCGTCTGTTCGATAAGCGCAACGTTTAAGCCACTCCCCTGCAGTCCACAGGCAATGGCCAGCCCGGTCATACCGCCGCCGACAATCGCGACATCAACACTTTGCATCCTGAATACTCCTTAACGTGATACCCAGCCGAGCGCACGCCGGGCCAGCGCATGGCGCGCCGGGGGAAACAAGCTCATCGCCATCATCGCAAGATTACGTCCCGCGACCAGCGGCAGCCAGTAATTGGCAAAGAGATGCACCAGACCATCGGTCATCGCTATCGTGGCGGTTTTATCCGCCGCCCGTCGTGCCTGATAGCGACAAAGCAGCGCATGATCACCGGGATCATGGCCTTCGACATGTGCGGCCGCCAGGGTTTCCGCCAGGCTCATCACATCCCGCAAGCCAAGATTAAAACCCTGACCGGCGACAGGATGCAGGGTCTGTGCCGCATTGCCCACCAGCACCAGACGATGTGAGATGATCCGTTCAGCGCGGGTGAGCGCAAGAGGATATACGCTGCGTTTTCCAGCATGTGTGATACGCCCCAGCCGCCAGCCGAAGGCGCGTTGCAGTTGATGGCAGAACTGGTTATCCGACCAGCTCTGTACCTCATCATAGTGTGAGCGGGAGTGACACCATACCAGTGAACAACGGCCTTGTGACATCGGCAACATCGCCAGGGGCCCCTGTTCAGTAAAACGCTCAAACGCCGCGCCCTGGTGCGGCAAGGCGGTGCTGATATTGGCAATGATCGCCAGTTGCTCATATTCCTGCTGTTGCCAGTTGATACCACAGCGCGCACCCAGTGCTGACTGTGATCCATCCGCCGCGACCAGCAACTGCCCGCTCAGGGTTTCGCCGTTATCCAGTGTCAGCCCGACATCCTGGGGACGGCGGTTGACGTGCGTGACCGTCGCCGGGCAGTGCAACGTGACACCCGGTGCCCCATCCAGTTGCGCAAACAGACGTCGCCCTACTTCATGGAGCTCAACCACCTGCCCGAGCGCGGGCAGGGCGTAATCCTGCGCCCGCAGGGTCACAAAACCGGGATATCCGCGATCACTGACCCGGACGGTGTCGATCGGCGTCGCACAGTCGGCTAGCTCCTGCCACAGGCCAATCCGTGCCAGCTGCTGACAGGTGCCGCTGGCGAGAGCGATGGCTCTGGCGTCAAACCCAGGATGCCGCGCAGCACCTGGGGAGACGGTTTCAATCAGATGAACCGGCAACTGACCTGCGGTCAGGCGAGAAATCGCCAGCGCCAGCGTCGCCCCCGTCATGCCTCCCCCGACAATCAGCACGCTCATGGACGCTGTGCCGCTGCCATTAATGCTTCGATCTCATCCGCCGTCTTGACGACACCGGCGGTCAGATTTTCGTTGCCATCGGCGGTGATGACAATATCATCTTCGATCCGAATACCAATACCCCGGTATTGTGGCGGCACATCGGCATCGGCGGCGATGTATAATCCCGGTTCGACCGTCAGCACCATGCCCGGCGCGAGCAGGCGCGAGCGCTCGCGCTCATAGTGACCGACATCATGAACATCGAGCCCCAGCCAGTGGCTCAGGCCATGCATAAAATAGGGGCGATGGGCATTGTTCTGGATCAGCGCATCAACTTCGCCCTGTAAAATCCCCAGACGCACCAGACCACTTACCATAACACGCACCACCTGCTGATTAACCTGTTGAATCGAGGTACCGGGACGATAAAGCGCCAGCGCCGTTTCCAGCGACGCCAGCACAATATCGTAAATCTCGCGCTGTGCCGGGGTGAATTTACCGTTCACCGGAAAAGTGCGGGTAATATCACCCGCGTAGCCATCATATTCACAGCCTGCGTCAATCAGCACCAGATCGCCATCACGCAATGCGGCCTCATTTTCAGTGTAATGCAGGATACAGCCGTTTTCGCCACCACCGACGATAGTATTATAGGAGGGGAATCGGGCACCGTGGCGGTTAAATTCATGGAGGATCTCGCCCTCCAGTTGATATTCAAACATCCCTGGACGGCATTTTTGCATGGCGCGGGTGTGAGCCAGCGCAGAGATTTCACCGGCGCGACGCATTGCTTTTAACTCTTCCTGCGATTTAAACAGCCGCATTTCATGGACGATGGGTCGCCAGTCAATCACCGCCCCAGGGGGCTGCATATTCTGGCGTTCGCCTTTACGTAAACGCTCCAGCGCCTGAAAAACAATCTCATCCGCCCAGGCGTATTGCCCCTGGGCAAAATAAATCGCATCAAGACCATTCAATAGCTGGAACAGTTGCTGATTAATTTCACTGAATGCCAGCGCGCGATCGACGGCCAGCTTTGCCGGAGCCGCCTCCTGTCCAAGACGACGACCAAACCAGATTTCTGATGACAGGTCACGAACACGATTAAACAGGACACTATGATGATGGCTGTCATCACTTTTAATCAACACCAGTACGGCTTCCGGTTCATTAAACCCGGTGAAGTACCAGAAATCACTATTTTGCCGGTAAGGGTATTCGGTATCAGCACTCCGAACCACTTCCGGCGCGGCAAAAATCAGCGCGGCACTGGCAGGCTGCATTTGCGCTAACAGTGCCTGGCGACGAGAAAGAAACTCCTGTTGTATCATGACGCCCCCGGTTATCCTTAATGTAATGTTGGTTTGTGAACTTCCGTTACCGCTGGCGGCTGGTGTGAAAAGGTATCATGGCATAACAGTGCAGCGACACGCACATATTCGATAATCTCTTCCAGTGACATTTCCAGCTCTTCCTGATCTTCATCTTCGTCATAACCTAAGCGTGCGATATTGCGCAGGTCGGCGATAGCTTCTCCGGCTTCACCTCTGACTTTATCGAGGGTTGGCTGAACGACACCCAGTCCGAGCAGGAAATGATTCACCCAGCCTGACAGGGCATCAGCACGGTCAAATACACTGACGTTATCCCCCTGCGGCAGATAAAGCTGAAATAAAAAACCATCATCTTCCAGCTCGTTGCTGATGACGGCATGCATCTGACGCAGCGCTTCGGCCAGATCATGACCAAAAGCGAGGCCCTCGTTGGTCAGATCATAGACCAGCGATTGCCAGCCAGGGCCTGTATTACCACCGCACAAAATTCCGCTTATCAGTCCGTGCATTTCGGCAGGGGTTAATCCGACGTTCTGTTGGTTGAGTAACTGTTCTACAGCATGGTAATCCGGCATTTCATTCTGTATAGACATGCGCATTCATCATCATAAGGAGGAATATTCATGGTATGCTATCACTTTGGGCTCTGGTGAACCAGAACAGCACACCAGGGAAGCACTATTGTGTGGCATAATTCAGCCCTTCTGGCTGGTGTAAAGGCCGCGCAGTCAATCAGCAGGAAGGTGTCATGTCTGCACAACCCGTCGATCTCCAGATTTTTGGTCGTTCATTGCGTGTGAATTGTCCACCGGAACAAAGAGAGGCCCTGAATCAGGCCGCCGCTGACCTGAATCAACGGTTACAGGATTTAAAGGAACGTACCCGCGTCAGCAATACAGAGCAGTTGATCTTTATTGCTGCCCTCAATATCAGCTACGAGCTGGCTCAGGAAAAGGCCAGAACCGATGATTACGCTTCCAATATGGAACAGCGGATCCGGATACTTCAGCAAACCATCGAACAAGCGTTACTGGAACAAGGCCGGATCAGTGAAAGACCCGAGCCGAAGTTTGAATAACATTTTTTACTTAATTGTGTTAAAGTTGTTTTAATAACAGTATTTCTCTGAGATGTTCGTTTGCGGGCGAGTCCCCTGAGCCGATATTTCATACCACCAGAATGGGGCGTTACACAGTTGGTGAGCATACCCGGTTTATCCGGGAAGCCTTAAAACTGTGACGACTCATTCACCTTGAACCAAGGGTTCAAGGGTTACAGCCTGCGACGGCATCCCGGAGATCCCTGCTGTTTATTCTTATCGCTGACCAGCCAGATAGCGAAACAGATGATCATCGATATCTCTCACGCCTCTTTACGCCAGCAACTTCGTCGGCTGATTCGCCAGCGTCGGCGCGCTTTAACAGCAGAACAGCAGAGACAATTTTCCCGCCAGGCGGCAGATCGTATGATGACCTATCCGCCGGTGGTTGCCGCGCAAACGGTCGCGCTGTTTCTCTCCTTTGATGGTGAGCTGGATACCAGCCCGTTAATCGATCGACTCTGGCAAGCGGGCAAGCAGGTGTGTCTTCCGCGGTTACATCCCTGCAGCCGGGGACAGCTGTTGTTTTTACGCTACCATCCCGGCAGCACACTGATCAGAAACCGGTTCGCCATTGCCGAACCACGACTGGACGTGCGTGATGTGGTGCCGCTCAGTCACATTGATGTGCTCGTCGTGCCACTGGTCGCTTTTGATGCCGCTGGGCAACGTCTCGGGATGGGGGGCGGTTATTATGATCGCACATTGCAAAACTGGCAGCAGCATCGTCTGCAACCTGTCGGCTATGCTCATGATTGTCAGCATGTAGCGACACTGCCTGCCGCACAATGGGATGTTCCGCTACCGGCAGTGATCACGCCGACAAAACGATGGCAGTGGTGATAATCCATCTGTTTTTTCAGACGCCAGACGGACAGATATTTTCCCAACGCCTGGCGTGCTGTTTCAGAACAGCAATCGCGCACGGATCGTGCCGGGGATCGCTTTCATCGCCTGAAGTGCCTGGTGTGCCACATCATCCTGCGCTTCAATATCGACCACCACATAACCTATCTGAGGTGAGGTTTGCAAATATTGCGCCGTAATGTTAATCCCCTGAGTGGCAAAAATCTGGTTAATGGCGGTGAGTATCCCAGGGCGATTCTCATGAATATGCAGTAAACGACGCCCACCCAGTACCGGCAGGGAGACTTCCGGGAAGTTCACTGCCGAGAGTGTCGAACCATTATCAGAATACTTTACCAGTTTCCCGGCTACTTCCAGACCAATATTCTGCTGTGCTTCCTGGGTAGAACCGCCAATATGTGGCGTCAGCAATACATTGTCGAATTCACATAATGGGGAATCAAACGGGTCGCTGTTACTTGCCGGTTCAGCAGGAAATACATCAATGGCGGCCCCGGCCAGGTGTTGACGCTTCAGCGCATCACATAACGCCGGAATATCGACCACGGTGCCACGGGACGCATTAATCAGTAGTGCTCCGGGTTTCATCTGCGCCAGCTCTGCTGCGCCGATCATATTTTTCGTCGAGGCATTTTCGGGTACATGCAGGCTGACCACATCACTCATTTGCAGGAGATCGGAGAGCTGCGCTACCTGGGTCGCATTACCGAGGGTTAACTTGCTTTCAATATCATAAAAACAGACCCGCATCCCCAGCGATTCCGCCAGAATGCTGAGTTGTGTTCCGATGTGACCATAACCAATAATACCCAGTATTTTTCCACGCGCTTCGAAACTGCCCGCCGCCAGTTTGTTCCATACCCCACGATGCGCTTTGGCGTTGGCCGCTGGAACGCCACGTAACATCAGCAACAGTTCACCAATAACCAATTCCGCTACCGAGCGTGTATTGGAGAAAGGGGCGTTAAACACCGGAATACCGCGCTTCATTGCGGCATCTAAATCGACCTGGTTGGTGCCAATACAGAAGCAGCCGACGGCGACCAGTTTTTCTGCGGCCGCAAAGATCTCTTCTGTCAGATGGGTGCGCGAACGCAGGCCAATAAAATGCGCATCACGGATCGATGCTTTCAGCGCTTCGCTGTCCAGCGCGCCCTTATGGTACTCAATATTGGTATAGCCAGCAGCACGGAGACTCTCCAGCGCTTTCTGATGTACACCTTCAACCAGCAGAAATTTAATCTTATCTTTTTCCAGTGATACTTTAGCCATTTCCCCGTCCTGTTTTTGATTGAGCGTCTATCTCACCAGGCGTTATTGACCCGGACAGTGCGCAGAAACCACAACGTACACGAATACTTAACGAGTTCAGACCCTGCCTGAAAGCAAAATAGCCCGTCAATGAACCCTGGTGAGTCAGACTTTCTGTGTCTGTGAAATGTCAGCCCTGCCTGCAACATATCAAAAAAATGCGCACAGCAATATGAGCGTTTATCCTGACCAAAGGAATAATTTTCACACAACAGGGAATAACAGAATAAAACATCAGGAAATAGAAATTTTTAATATCATATTTATATGAATTATAAAAATACAGTAGAAAAAACCGACATTGTGCAGGAAAAATTTTTTATCGGGGAGTCTCCCTCTCCCTGATAGCGGCTATTTGATAACCGTCTTCACCCCTTCCCTGGTACCAATCAGTGCCACGTCCGCCCCACGATTAGCAAATAAGCCAACGGTGACAACCCCAGGAATATCGTTAATGGCGTTTTCCAGCGCGATAGCATCAAGAATTTCGAGGCCATAAACATCGAGGATCACGTTGCCATTATCGGTAATCACTCCCTGGCGATATTCCGGGCGTCCGCCCAATTTTACCAGGCTACGCGCTACCGCACTCCGTGCCATCGGGATCACTTCGACCGGCAGAGGAAACGTCCCCAGAATGGGCACCTGTTTAGAGGCATCAACGATACAGATAAATTTATCTGCCACTGAAGCAATCACTTTTTCACGTGTTAATGCCGCCCCGCCGCCTTTAATCATTTGCATCTGATCATTAATTTCGTCAGCTCCGTCGACATAAACACTTAGGGAATCGATATTGTTGAGATCAAAAACCGGTATTCCCAGACTTTTTAGCTTTTCGGTAGAGGCATCTGAGCTGGAAACCGCACCTTCAATCTGCATTTTCATCGTACCCAGCGCATCAATAAAATGGCTGGCAGTGGAGCCCGTCCCCACTCCCACAATAGTCCCTGGTTGTACATACCGTAATGCTGCCCAACCGACTGTTTTTTTTAGCTCATCTTGTGTCATGGCCCTGATCCAGAATGTGATTATTGATAACTGAGAGCCCATCCTACCAGGCGACACCGAGAGCGCGCCGAAACCGCAGCGTACCGGGAGTACGTGCGGTTTTCGGGCACTGCCGGAAGCCAGAGTGGCGAGTCAAATAGCCTGATGGGTCAGGCGCTTATTATAGTGTATGGCAATGAGAATTGTCCGCTGTAGCAGAATTATCATCACTCAACAAATCATTTTTAACTTTATCAAAAGCAAATTTATGTCATAGTGAAAATTATTACAACGTTATGGAGATATCGCAGAATAATGAAACGGCCGGACTATAAAACACTGCAAGCACTGGACGCCGTAGTCAGAGAGCGTGGCTTTGAGCGCGCGGCACAAAAACTCTGTATTACTCAGTCCGCCGTCTCACAGCGTATTAAACAACTGGAAAATATGTTCGGGCAGCCCCTGCTGGTTCGTACCGTCCCACCACGCCCGACAGAGCAGGGACAAAAACTGTTAGCTCTGTTACGCCAGGTGGAGTTGCTGGAGGAGGAGTGGCTGAGCGATGGACAGACCGGCTCTACACCGTTATTGCTCTCGCTGGCCGTCAATGCCGACAGTCTCGCCACCTGGCTGCTCCCGGCACTCTCTCCGGTGCTGTCCAGTGCTTCTGTCCGTCTGAAGTTACAGGTAGAAGATGAAACCCGCACTCAGGAGCGTTTACGGCGGGGCGAAGTGGTCGGCGCAGTCAGTATCCAGCCTCAGGCGTTACCCAGTTGCCTGGTGGATCAGCTGGGCGCACTCGACTATCTGTTTGTCGCGTCAAAAGCGTTTGCACAACGCTATTTCCCTGCTGGGGTAACCCGTTCGGCACTGCTTAAAGCCCCGGTTGTTGCTTTCGATCATCTTGATGATATGCATCAGGCGTTTTTGCAGCAAAATTTCTCTTTGCCCCCCGGCAGTGTCCCTTGTCATATCGTTAATTCATCCGAGGCGTTTGTCCAGCTCGCGCGTCAGGGAACTACTTGCTGCATGATCCCCCATCTGCAGATAGAAAAAGAGCTTAACAGCGGTGAACTTATCGATTTAACCCCCGGATTGTTTCAGCGCCGGATGCTTTACTGGCACCGTTTTGCCCCTGAAAGCCGAATGATGCGTCAGGTCACCGATGCGTTAATCAACTATGGGCATAAAGTCCTGCGCCAGCAATAAAAGTCACTGGCGCCAAAAACAGCGTTCATCATTATCCATGCCTGTATGTGACGACAGAAACACAGATATTATTGACTGACTGGCGCTGGCTGTAATTCAAAGACCACATCCACCTGGTCATTAAACGGAATGGTTTCCTGCTGGTAAGTTTGCTGTGCGGAAACGGCCTCATCGCTGATTGCCCCCGACGCACGCATCATCCGGGGTTTCGGAACAGCGGAGGCCTGATATTGTATGCGATAAACCGTGCCCAGATTGCTGTGAAAGCCAGATGCCAGCGCCTGTGCTTTATGCAGTGCATCATCAATCGCCGCCTGGCGTGCTTTATCTTTATATATTTCGGGCTGCGCGACATCCAACCTGACCGAACTAATTTCATTTAGCCCCGATTTTAACGCCCCATCCAGCAAACTATTCAGTTTATCTAACTGACGCAAGGTCACTTCAACAACGCGCGAGGCACGATAGCCTTTAAAGATGCTTTTCCCGTTCTGATAACTATACTCCGGCTGGGTACGCAGATTCGCTGAACGAATATCTTTTCGGGTGATACCACTCTTTTCCAGAAAAGCCAGATACTGCGCCACCCGATCATCAACCTGTTTCTTGGCGGTCGTGGCTTCTTTGGCGATGATATTTACCTCAATAGTCAGTTCTGCGATATCCGGCACCGCCTCAATCCTGGCGCTACCGGAAGTGATAATATGTGGACCATCGGGAATTTCACTGGCCTGAGCCAGACCCAATGTGGTCATTACGGCTAACGCTATTAATATTAATTTCACGGCTATCTCTCCGGGTTCTGATCACTGAGTGTCATTGGATGGTCGAGTGACATGCACATCCAGCTGCGGATACGGGAAACTGATACCATTGGCATCAAAATCACGCTTAATGCGCTCCAGTACATCCCAGTAAACGTCCTGCAGATCACGGTGCAGGCTCCAGACCTGAATAATATAATTCACCGATGAAGGTGCCAGTTCATTAAGACGTACAATTCTCTCACGATCTTTAAGAATACGGTTATCGCTATCGATAATATTTGTCAGCAACTTTTTCACTTTATCGATATCCGCATCATAGGAAACCGCGATAATAAACTGATTGCGACGTATCGGTTCACGAGAATGATTAATGATATTGCCAGCAATAATTTTGCCATTCGGCACCACGGCAATTTTACCGTCCTCGGTATACAAGGTAGTAGAAAAAATTTGCACACTTAATACCATACCGGAAACACCCCCAAGATCAACATATTCCCCCGAACGCAGCGGACGAAACATCACCAGTAACACGCCTGCAGCCAGATTAGACAACGAGCCCTGTAATGCCAGACCGACCGCTAATCCCGCCGCACCCAGCACTGCGATGACCGATGCTGTCTGTACCCCGATACAACTCAGAGCCGCAATCACCGCAAAAGCAATCACCGCATAGCGCACCAGCGCAGAGATAAAGTCAGCGATGGTTTCATCGATCTCACGGGTGAGCATCAGGCGATTAATCATATGAGAGACGACGCGAGCAATAATGATGCCGACAATAACGATGGCGATCGCCGCAGCCAGATTAACCATATAATTCAACAGCCACTCCTGATGATGCACCAGCCATGAGCCGAAGTGGGTGATATTCTCAGCGACCTTCAAATCTTCCATTTCACTTTCCTTAGGTATAGCGACAGAGGACAGAGCGATCAGGCTGGCTCATCACTCGATACCATAAAGGTAAGCAATAGCTTGCTGTTTTAGCAAATCGCGCACCAGAACAAGAGCGAAAATATTTGAGCGCATAAAAAAGCCTGCTAATGATTTAGCAGGCTGACAGGTGATGATTTGGCTTACAGAACATCGATCGCGTTCAATTCCTTAAACGCCTGTTCCAGACGAGCGATCATCGATACCTGCCCGGCACGCAGCCAGACACGTGGATCGTAGAATTTTTTATTCGGCTGGTCAGCACCCTTCGGATTACCAAGCTGGCTCTGCAGATACGCCTCATGGGCTTTATAGTAATCCAGCACCCCTTCCCAGGTAGCCCACTGGGTGTCGGTATCAATATTCATTTTGACCACCCCGTAGCTGACGGAGTCTTTAATCTCCTGGGCAGAAGAGCCGGAGCCACCATGAAACACAAAATTCAGGCTATTGTGTGGCAGGTTATGTTTCTTAGAAACATACTCCTGGGAGTCGCGCAAGATAGTCGGCGTCAGAACCACATTGCCGGGTTTATAAACCCCATGAACATTGCCAAAAGAGGCGGCAATGGTAAAGCGTGGGCTGATTTTACTCAGTTCGGTGTAGGCGTAATCAACATCTTCTGGCTGAGTATACAAGGCGGAGGAGTCCATATGGCTGTTATCGACCCCATCTTCTTCTCCCCCGGTGCAACCCAGTTCGATTTCCAGCGTCATGCCCATTTTCGCCATTCGTGCCAGGTATTTAGAACAAATAGCGATATTATCGTGCAGCGACTCTTCTGAAAGATCGATCATATGTGAAGAGAACAACGGCTTTCCGGTGGCCGCATAATATTTTTCACCGGCATCCAGCAGACCATCAATCCACGGCAGCAGTTTTTTCGCACAGTGGTCAGTATGCAGGATCACCGGAACACCGTAGTGTTCGGCCATCTGGTGAACGTGGTGTGCGCCAGAGATGGCACCGAGGATAGCGGCCTGCTGAGGAACATCCGTTTTCAGCCCTTTACCTGCGATAAAGGCAGCACCACCATTAGAAAACTGGACAATGACCGGTGCTTTCGCTTTTGCGGCCGCTTCCAGAACGGCATTAATAGAGTCAGTACCCACACAGTTAACCGCAGGCAGCGCAAAGTGATTCTCTTTTGCTACCTGGAAAACTTTCTGTACGTCATCGCCAGTAATAACGCCTGGTTTTACAAAATCAAAAATTTTAGACATGTTTGCGAAATCCTGTATCTGTATCGTCGGGACTCAATGAAGAAAGGAGCGAACATAAAAAATCAGGCGGGCTTATCGCGCCGCCTGATTGACCGGTTTACTGCTTACCACGCTCTTCCAGTATGGCAACCGCAGGCAGTTCTTTACCCTCGACGAACTCGAGGAAAGCGCCGCCCCCGGTGGAAATATAAGAAATTTTGTCAGCAATACCGAACAAATCAATCGCTGCCAGCGTATCGCCGCCCCCGGCAATCGAGAAAGCATCGCTATCGGCGATCGCTTTCGCCACAATCTCAGTGCCTTTGCGGAAGTTCGGGAATTCAAATACCCCTACCGGCCCATTCCAGAGGATCGTTTTGGCGTTTTTGAGAATATCAGCCAGTTTCTGTGCTGAAACGTCACCCAAATCGAGGATCTGTTCATCATCTTTGATATCGTTGACTGATTTTTGCGTCGCTGGCGCGGTTTCAGAGAACTCTGTCGCAACACGCACATCTGTCGGCACCGGAATATCACAGGTCGTCAGCAGACGTTTCGCTTCATCGATCAGATCAGCCTCATACAGCGATTTGCCAACATTGTGCCCCTGGGCGGCCACGAAAGTATTGGCGATCCCGCCGCCAACAATCAGCTGATCGGCAATTTTAGAGAGTGAGTCAAGCACGGTCAGTTTAGTAGAAACTTTCGACCCGCCGACGATCGCCACCATCGGGCGTGCAGGCTCTTTCAGCGCTTTACCCAATGCATCCAGTTCTGCCGCCAGAAGTGGGCCTGCACAGGCTACTTTCGCGTACTTAGCAACACCGTGAGTCGATGCCTGCGCACGGTGAGCAGTTCCGAAAGCATCCATCACATACACATCACAGAGTGCCGCGTATTTTTTCGACAGTGCTTCATCGTCTTTCTTCTCGCCTTTATTAAAGCGGACATTTTCCAGCACTACCAGCTCACCGGGGGCAACATCAACCCCATCAAGATAATCTTTCACTAAACAAACCTGATGCCCAGGCAGTTTCTCTTTCAGATAATTGACCACCGGCAGCAGGGAAAATTCTTCGTTGTATTCACCTTCTGTCGGGCGGCCGAGGTGAGAAGTTACCATGACTTTAGCGCCCTGCTTTAACGCCAGTTCGATGGTTGGCAGGGAGGCACGGATACGGGCATCGCTGGTAACTTTACCGTCTTTCACCGGGACGTTGAGATCGGCGCGGATAAAAACACGTTTTCCGGCCAGATCCAGATCGGTCATATTAATTATTGACATAGTGAACCCTCTTGATAATCCTTAAAATTTTTCAGATGTTATACGTATATATTTCATGCTATTACACAGGGATATTTCACCCGAAACCGCAGCTAGCCATCGCTAACGTGGTATCGAGCATCCGGTTAGCAAAGCCCCATTCATTATCACACCAGACCAGCGTCTTGATCAGCTGCGCACCGCTGACCCGGGTTTGCGTGCCATCGACAATCGCACTGTGCGGGTCGTGATTAAAATCGGTCGAAACTAACGCTAGTTCCGTATAGTCAACTATACCATGAAACGTATCTTGTGCTGCTTTTCGCAAAAGATGGTTCACTTCATCGACAGTGACCGGTTTTTTTACGCTGACACTCAGATCAATCGCGGTAACGTTGAGTGTCGGCACACGAACGGCAATCGCCTCAAAACGATCCTTAAACTGAGGGAAAAAGCGCGTAATACCCGCCGCAAGCCGGGTATCAACCGGGATGATTGACTGACCGGCCGCACGGGCTCGACGCAGATCCGGATGATAGGCGTCGATAACCTGCTGATCATGCATCGCCGAGTGGATGGTGGTCACCGTTCCTGATTGTATTTCATAAGCATCATTTATCAGCTTAATCACCGGAATAATGCAGTTGGTGGTACAGGAAGCATTCGAGACCAGACGATGCGCTTTACGTAACTGGTGATGATTGACGCCAAAAACCACGGTGGTATCGAGATCAGGATCGCCGGGGTGAGAAAAGAGCACTTTTTTTGCCCCCGCCTGCCGATGGGCTTCGCCATCGGCACGACTACCGAAAACACCGGTACAATCGAGCACAATATCGACCCCCAGCGCCTGCCAGGGCAGCTTCTCTGGTGAAGGCTCATGCAGCACACAGATAGCATCATTGCCGACATACAGCCGCTCTCCCGCCTGACGCACATCCCAGGCAAAATGGCCGTGACTGGTATCATATTTCAGCAAATGCGCCATACTGACGGCATCTGCCAGTTCGTTGATCGCCACGACGGTTATTTGCGCACAGCGCCCGGATTCATACAACGCACGAACCACATTACGGCCTATGCGACCAAACCCATTAATCGCAATGCGTATAGTCATAGAACTCCTGCAAGGTTATCCCGATATCAACCGACTGACAGCCTAACCTGGTCACGGCGGGAGAAAAACCTTACCTGTCACAACTGTGACCGATTAATTATTACCTGTTTCATCGACTGAAACGCTTCAGCGAGCATAATGCAATTAGCGAGGAAAAGGAATCGCTGGCCACTGAAAGATGTGATTTATCTGATATAAATCACATCACTAGCGATGAAAAATCAGGCTGGCACAAGCACTGGCGGATAAAAAAGCCGGGGATTTTCCCCGGCTGAGTGCAAGGCTGGGGCGTTTAACCTTGACAACAATTAATCGTTACAACAACGCTTTCGCTTTGGCGATGATGTTATCAACGGTAAAACCAAATTCGTTGTATAACAGATCGGCCGGTGCGGACTCACCAAAAGAGGTCATCGCGATAATCGCGCCGTTCAGCCCGACATATTTATACCAGTAATCGGCAATTCCGGCCTCAATCGCCACACGCGCAGTGACCGCTGCCGGCAACACTGATTCGCGGTAAGCCGCATCCTGTTTATCAAACTGGTCCGTCGAAGGCATCGAAACCACACGCGCTTTTACGCCATCTGCGGTCAGTTTTTCGTATGCCGCCACCGCCAGTTCCACTTCCGAACCGGTGGCAATCAGGATCAGTTCGGGCTGATCCGACTCACCTTTCAGCACATAACCACCACGGGCAATACTAGCCAGTTGTTGCGGGCTACGTTCCTGTTGTGCCAGATTTTGCCGTGACAAAATCAGTGCTGTCGGGCCATCCTGACGCTCAACCCCGTGCTTCCAGGCGACAGCGGATTCCACCTGGTCGCAGGGACGCCATACGCTCATATTGGGCGTCAGGCGCAGGGAGGCCACCTGCTCCACCGGCTGGTGTGTCGGGCCATCTTCGCCAAGGCCAATCGAGTCGTGGGTATAGACCATGATCTGGCGCTGTTTCATCAGCGCCGCCATACGCACCGCGTTACGCGCATATTCGACAAATATCAGGAAGGTGGAGGTGTATGGCAGGAAACCACCATGCAGCGAGAGACCATTGGCGATCGCAGTCATGCCAAACTCCCGCACCCCGTAGTGGATATAATTGCCTGCCGCATCTTTATTAAGCGGTTTCGATCCTGACCACAAGGTCAGATTGCTGGGGGCGAGATCGGCCGAACCACCGAGAAACTCCGGCAATAATGGCCCAAAGGCTTCGATGGCATTCTGTGATGCTTTACGGCTGGCGATCTTCGCCGGATTAGCCTGCAATTTAGCGATAAATTGAGTGGCTTTGGCGTCAAAATCCGCTGGTAGTTCGCCACGCAGACGACGGGTAAACTCTGCCGCCTCCTGGGGGAAAGCGTTAGCATAAGCGGCAAACTTCTCGTTCCAGGCTGACTCTTTGGTCCGCCCGGCTTCTCTGGCATCCCACTGGCTGTAAATATCAGACGGGATCTCAAACGGCGGGTAATCCCAGCCCAGCCGCTGGCGGGTCAGAGCGATTTCAGCGTCGCCTAATGGTGCACCGTGGGCATCATGTGTACCGGCTTTATTGGGGGCACCGAAACCAATAATCGTTTTGCACATCAGCAAAGAAGGCTTATCTGTCACCGCCCGCGCCGCTTCGATAGCGCGTTTAATCGCAGCGGCATCATGACCATCAATGCCACGCACCACATGCCAGCCATAAGCCTCGAAACGCTCTACGGTATTATCGGTAAACCAGCCCTCGACATGACCATCGATAGAGATACCATTATCATCATAGAACGCCACCAGCTTGCCCAGCTTCAGCGTACCCGCCAGCGAACAGGCTTCATGGGAGATCCCTTCCATCATGCAACCATCCCCCATAAAGGTATAGGTATAATGATTAACGATCTGATGACCGGGACGGTTAAACTGGGCGGCGAGGGTTTTTTCAGCGATCGCCATCCCCACGGCATTTGCAATGCCCTGCCCCAGTGGCCCGGTGGTGGTTTCCACCCCTGGGGTATAGCCCACTTCCGGGTGGCCGGGTGTTTTTGAATGCAACTGGCGAAAGGCTTTCAGATCATCGATCGACAGTTCATAACCGGTCAGGTGCAGCAGGCTATAGATCAGCATCGAACCGTGACCATTGGACAGCACAAAACGATCACGATCTGCCCATAGCGGATTGGCCGGATTATGATTGAGGAAATCACGCCACAGGACTTCAGCAATGTCAGCCATACCCATCGGGGCGCCAGGGTGGCCCGAATTGGCTTTCTGTACAGCGTCCATACTCAGCGCACGAATCGCATTAGCAAGCTCTTTACGTGAGGACATTTTGACTCCAGTTCAGATTGTAGAAGGCCATACCCGTAACGCCTTGACGAATGCACGTTTTGGGCTACGCCAGAAAAAGTGTCAACAATGTACCCCAAGAGACAAAGCATGTACATGGAGCATGAGCGGAGAAAGCGCCGTAAAATGTTATGCCGTCAGCATTTCTGAATGATTATCCCTTTTTCACCGCCTGGAGGTATAACATCTCCAGCGCGATAGTCGCCGCAGCCAGCGCGGTGATCCCGGCGTGATCGTAAGGGGGGCAGACCTCCACGACATCCATACCGACAATATTCAGATCCTGTAAACCGCGCAATATTTTCAGGGCACGATCGGAGCTCAGCCCACCCAGTACCGGTGTCCCGGTTCCGGGGGCAAAAGCGGGATCTAAAACATCAATATCAAACGTCAGGTAAACCGGCATATCCCCCACCACCTGCTTCACCTGGGCGATGATCTGCTCCAGCGGGCGATCATTCACCTCGCAGGCATCCAGCACCGTAAAACCATTATCTTTCTCGTACTCAGTGCGAATACCGATCTGAACCGAGTGACAGGGATCGATCAACCCCTCTTTGGGCGCGGTATAGAACATCGTCCCGTGATCAAACTCACAGCCGTTAGAGTAGGTATCGGTATGGGCGTCAAAGTGTACCAGCGCCATTTTGCCAAAATGCTTCGCATGTGCGCGCAGTAATGGCAGGGTAATGAAATGATCGCCGCCAAAGCACAACATCTTCTTTCCACCAGCCAGTAACTTTTCACCGTGGGCCTGCAGTTTTTCACTCATTTCACGCGCATCGCCGAAAGCGTAAACCAGATCGCCACAGTCAACCACATTCAGACGTTCACGCATGTCGAAATGCCACGGAAAGCGGTGATGTTCCCATGCCAGATGGGTCGATATCTGACGGATGGCGCCGGGTCCATGACGGCTGCCCGCACGCCCGGAGGTCGCCATATCAAAAGGCACCCCGGTAATCACCCATTCCGCTTCGCTGTCATAGGGCTGAAAGTTGAGTGGCAGGCGCAGAAAACCAAATGCGTTAGATACCAGAGAATTATCATATTGATAGCCTAAACTGCTCATGGCAAAACCTCTTGTTAATCACGATAAAAAACCCTTCCGCGTCGGCAAATCCGGCACGGAAGGGTCAGGCGGGCACAGCGTGATAACCGTGTCTTGATTATCAATACGCTGATTGCGGCTTCTGTGCATCAGATAATACAGTCACTCATCTTCAAGATAAGTATAACCGTACAGTCCGGCGGCAAACTCGTCGATAAACTGCCGCTGTAATGTCGGATCAAGGGGGGAATTTTTCACCTGATCACGGAACTGGGTCAGTAAAGTATCAGGGTCCAGCTGCACATAGCGCAGCATATCGGCAACCGTATCCCCTTCATCAGAGACTTCTACGGTGACACAACCATCAGCAGCGACAAAGACATCAACCGCTTCGGTATCGCCAAACAGGTTATGCATATTGCCGAGAATTTCCTGATAAGCGCCGACCATAAAGAAACCCAGCACTGGCGGATTTTCAGGATTATATTCCGGCATTGGCATCGTGGTGGCGATACCGTCACCATCGATATAGTGATCGATAGCGCCATCGGAATCACAGGTAATATCCAGCAATACCGCACGACGCTCAGGCTGCCGGTTCAGTCCTTCCAGCGGCATCACCGGAAAGAGCTGATCGATCCCCCACGCATCCGGCATCGACTGGAACAGGGAGAAGTTGACATATATTTTATCTGCCATGCGCTCCTGCAGTTCGTCGATGATCGGCCGATGGGCACGGTTACTGGGATCGAGCTGTTTCTGTACTTCATGACAGATATTGAGGTAGAGCTGCTCGGCCCAGGCGCGCTCCTGTAAGGTAAACACACCCGACGAGTAGCCAACATGAATATCATGCAGATCCATCTGGCTATCATGCAACCATTCCCGTAGTGAGCGATGGTTATTCACCTCGTGCATCGCCTGCCAGGTTCCCCACATACTTTGCAACGGCCGTGCGGCGTCGGGCGCGGGGGGCGTCACCTCGCTGTATTCACTCCGCTCAACACCGATAATATTGGAAACCAGTACCGTATGATGGGCGGTCACCGCCCGCCCCGATTCGGTGATCACCGTAGGATGCGGCAGGCCATACTCTTTACAGGCGTCGCCAATCGCCCAGATGATATTATTGGCATATTCATTGAGGCCATAATTCACCGAACAGTCGGACTGCGAACGGGTGCCTTCATAGTCAACGCCCAGCCCACCGCCGACATCAAAGCACTGAATATTCACCCCCAGCTTATGTAATTCGACGTAAAAACGGGCTGATTCACGGACACCGGTGGCAATATCGCGGATATTGGCCATCTGTGATCCTAAATGGAAGTGCAGCAGTTGCAGGCTATCGAGATATCCGGCTGTTCGCAGCGTCTCCACCAGTTGCAGAACCTGAGTGGCCGCGAGACCAAACTTCGATTTTTCACCGCCAGAAGATTGCCATTTCCCTGACCCCTGGGAAGCCAGTCGGGCACGCACACCAAGACGCGGCACCACATTCAGCCGCCGGGCTTCTTCCAGCACCAGCGCAATTTCTGACATTTTTTCGATCACCAGATAGACCTTATGGCCCATCTTTTCGCCAATCAGCGCCAGACGAATATATTCACGATCTTTATAGCCGTTGCAGACAATCACACTATGGGTCATTCCGGCATGAGCCAGCACCGCCATCAGTTCGGCTTTCGATCCCGCTTCCAGTCCGAGGGGCTCACCCGAATGAATTAAGGTCTCAATCACACGGCGATGCTGGTTAACTTTGATCGGATAGACCAGAAAATAGTCGCCATGATAACCATAAGAGTCACGCGCTCGTTTAAACGCGGCATTAATTGAACGCAGGCGATGTTGCAGGATTTGCGGAAAACAGAACAGCGAAGGCAGGCGCTGCCCCTGAGCTTCCCGTTTTTTTACCAGTTCAGCCAGATCAACCCGTGCCTGGGGAACATCCGGGTCCGGGCAAACACTGATATGTCCCAGTGCGTTAACGTCATAGTAATTATTTCCCCACCAGGCAATATTATAAGTACGTAGCATTTTACTGACTTGCCAGGAACTCATCAGCCACCTCCTGCATAAAACGAAAAATAACGTATACGCTTTCTGACAAAAAAGTGAAATAAAAAACCGTTATCCGACATCACAGCGCTCCCCTTTTAGCCACCCTGGCGGCACAGTGAGTCACTTTTGCCCTCAGACGGGGGGCCATGACGCACGCTGACGTTTTTTTAATAAACGACTGTCATCGCATAATATCTGCCGATATATGGCGGTATATCTGATATTTTGTAACGCATTCCGCGACGGAAAACAGAGAAAATTCCGCCACCTGACAGACTGCCAGGGTAACAGATAACAAAAAAGAGTAGCACCAGGGTTAAGATTTGACCTAGAATAGCCATCCAGAAGTTAATCCATCTATACTGATTAACACACCGCCTACTCGTATCGCTACCGGTAAGATGGGATAGCATCATCGCTCCACACCAGTCTATCCCGCAGTTTGAACGATACAAATATTCACAGGTAAATAAAAACATGGCAAAACATCTCTTTACGTCAGAATCCGTATCAGAAGGACATCCGGATAAAATTGCTGATCAAATCTCCGATGCCGTGCTGGACGCCATCCTGCAACAAGATCCTAAAGCGCGTGTCGCATGTGAAACCTATGTCAAAACCGGCATGGTATTAGTCGGTGGCGAAATCACCACCAGCGCATGGGTCGATATCGAAGAGATTGCCCGTAATACCGTTCGTGATATTGGTTATGTCAATTCTGATATGGGATTTGATGCTAACTCCTGTGCTGTTCTCAGTGCGATTGGTAAACAGTCACCGGATATCAATCAAGGGGTTGACCGCGCGGACCCGCTTGAACAAGGTGCCGGTGACCAGGGGCTGATGTTTGGTTACGCCACCAATGAAACCGATGTGCTGATGCCCGCTCCGGTTACCTATGCTCACCGTTTGGTGCAGCGCCAATCCGAAGTCCGTAAAAGCGGCACCCTGCCGTGGCTGCGTCCGGACGCCAAAAGCCAGGTCACCTTCCAGTATGAAGACGATAAAATTGTCGGCATCGACACCGTTGTGCTGTCAACCCAGCATGCGGAAGATATCGATCAGCCATCACTGCACGAAGCGGTGATGGAGGAGATTATCAAACCTGTTCTGCCCGCTGAGTGGCTCAGTTCGGCGACGAAGTTCTTCATCAACCCGACAGGACGCTTTGTGATTGGTGGCCCGATGGGCGACTGTGGTCTGACGGGGCGTAAAATCATCGTTGATACCTACGGCGGGATGGCGCGTCATGGTGGTGGGGCGTTCTCCGGGAAAGATCCCTCTAAAGTTGACCGTTCTGCCGCTTATGCAGCACGTTACGTCGCCAAGAATATTGTCGCCGCAGGTCTCGCGGATCGTTGTGAAATTCAGGTTTCCTACGCTATTGGCGTGGCTAAACCGACTTCGGTCATGGTCGAAACGTTCGGCACGGGAAAAATTGCCAACGAGAAACTGACCCAATTGATTGGCGAATTTTTCGATTTACGGCCATATGGTCTTATCCAGATGCTGGATCTGCTCCACCCCATCTATAAAGAGACGGCGGTATACGGGCACTTTGGGCGCGAATCTTTTCCCTGGGAGAAGACCGACAAAGCCGCGCAGCTACGTGAAGCCGCCGGACTGAAATAAACCCTCGCGGATCAGCGAAGATCAAAAAGGCCAGTCCTGCGCTGGCCTGCCATAAAACATCATTTCCAGCTTGCCCTTCCTTATCGACCTCTCTATCCTTAGCGCATGAAAACACTGATCATTCCTGCCGACCTGCAACAAGCTATGGGCGACTGCCTGCAACAGAAGCTTGACCAGGCCAATCACGCTCTCGGACGACACTACCCACTACCCCCCCTGGTTTACCGACAGCGCGGCACCACTGCCGGTACCGCATGGCTGCAAAAAAACGAAATTCGCCTCAATCCGGTGCTGTTAATGGAAAACCAGCAGGCCTTTATTGAGCACGTCATTCCGCACGAACTGGCGCATTTGCTGGTATGGCAACACTTTGGCCGTGTCCCACCGCACGGTAAAGAGTGGAAGTGGATGATGGAAAGCGTACTGACGGTCACCGCTCGCCGGACTCACTCTTTTGCGCTTGATTCGGTTCGTACTAACACCTTTCCCTACCACTGTCGGTGCCAGCAACATCAGCTCACTGTTCGTCGCCATTACCGTGTGATGCGCGGCAAAGCAACCTATCGCTGCCTCCGCTGTGGTGATTTGCTGGTCGCGGATGAGCCATAACTGACAATAACTGACAATTTTTGGAATTAACTGGTTGCATCTGAAAACCCTGTTCGCTACGTTGTGAACTGCGTTTTAATACGGAGTTCACCATGTCATACGGGCAAATTTTCATCATGGCGCTCTTAAGTATCGCCATCAGCCGTCCGCTAGCCGCCGAAGGGATCAACAGCTTTTCTCAGGCAAAAATCGCAGGAATAAAAATCAACCACGATATTGCGGGTGATTTTTACTGCGGTTGTAAGATTCACTGGCAGGGCAAGAAAGGCATTATCGATCTGCAATCCTGCGGTTATAAAGTGCGCAAAAATCAAAACCGTGCCAGTCGGGTGGAGTGGGAGCATGTGGTGCCAGCATGGCAATTTGGCCATCAGCGACAATGCTGGCAGCAAGGGGGACGTAAAAACTGCGTCGGCGATCCAATCTATCGGAAGATGGAAAATGATTTACACAATCTGCAACCTGCAGTTGGCGAAGTGAATGGCGATCGTGGCAACTTTATGTACAGCCAGTGGCTGGGAGGTGAGGGTCAGTATGGTCAGTGTGCCATGAAGGTCGATTTCAAAGCTAAGGTTGCTGAACCGCCAGCACGCGCACGCGGTGAAATTGCCCGTATCTACTTCTATATGCGTGATACTTATCAGCTCACCCTCTCCCGCCAGCAAACACAGCTTTTTACTGCCTGGGATAAAATGTATCCTGTCAGCGCATGGGAGTGTGAACGTGATGGACGCATCGCTAAAATCCAGGGCAATCATAATCCCTATGTTCAGCGTGCTTGCCAGGCCTGACAGCGCTAACCTACACTAGCAGCCACAATAACTTTTAACTGGCAGAGGCTGTTTCCATTAACCGTCACGATGGAGGCTTCTGCAAAAAAATGGAATATCGCCTATGCGTATCCCGCGAATCTATCACCCGGATGCCCTTACCCCCGGTTGCCAAATCGCGCTTTCTGACGACGCCGCCAGCCATGTTGGCCGCGTGCTGCGCATGAACCCAGGACAGCTGATTCAGCTGTTCAATGGCACGAATCAGGTCTTTAGTGCCGTTATCCGCGCTGTCAGCAAAAAGCATGTCACCGTGGAGGTGATAAGCGGCGAAACAGAGAACCGTGAATCGCCGCTGCATATTCATCTCGGGCAGGTCATCCCGCGCGGCGAAAAAATGGAATTTACCATCCAGAAATCGATAGAGCTCGGTGTCAGTCTGATTACGCCACTGTTTTCCGGGCGCTGTGGCGTCAGACTGGAAGGTGAGCGATTACAGAAGAAGATCCAGCAATGGCAAAAAATCGCCATTGCTGCCTGCGAGCAATGTGGCCGTAATGTGGTGCCGGAGATCCGCCCTGCCATGTCACTCGCCGCGTGGTGTGCTGAGCCGGATGATTGTCTGAAACTCAATCTGCATCCCCGCGCCAGCGCGAGCATTAATAGCCTGCCGCAACCGGTTACCCGCGTGCGCCTGCTGACCGGGCCTGAGGGTGGATTATCGGAGGAGGAGATTGCGATGACCGCGCGTTATCAGTTTACCGATATTCTGTTAGGGCCACGGGTGCTACGGACAGAGACAACGGCGCTTACCGCCATAACTGCCTTACAGGTGCGTTTTGGCGACTTAGGCTGAAGCATTAACGGAGAAAATAATGATTAAACTTGGCATCGTGATGGACCCTATCGCTACCATCAATATCAAAAAAGACACCAGTTTTGCGATGTTACTGGAAGCGCAACGTCGTGGTTATCAACTCCATTATATGGAAATGGGCGACTTATATTTAAGTCATGGCGAGGCGCGCGCCCGCACACGCACACTGCATGTCGAGAACAATGCGGCCGGATGGTATACCTTCACTGGCGAACAGGATCAGCCGCTGGCCGATCTCGATGTGATCCTGATGCGTAAAGATCCGCCCTTTGATACTGAATTTATCTACGCCACCTACATTCTGGAACGGGCGGAAGATAAAGGCACCCTGATTGTCAACAAGCCACAAAGTCTGCGTGATTGTAACGAAAAACTGTTCACTGCCTGGTTTGCTGATCTGACGCCGGATACGCTGGTGACCCGTAGTAAAGCCTTATTAAAATCCTTCCGCGAAAAACATGGCGATATTATCCTCAAGCCGCTGGATGGCATGGGCGGTGCCTCTGTTTTCCGGGTAAAAGCGGATGACCCTAACTTTTCAGTGATCGCCGAAACACTCACCATGATGGGAAATCGCTATTGCATGGCACAAAACTACCTGCCAGCCATTAAAGACGGTGATAAGCGAGTCCTGGTGATTGACGGTGAACCGGTGCCCTATTGCCTTGCCCGTATTCCACAAGGGGGCGAAACCCGTGGTAATCTTGCTGCCGGAGGCCGTGGTGAGGCACGTCCGCTGAGCGACAGCGACTGGGCCATCGCCCGCCGTATCGGGCCGGTATTAAAAAGCAAAGGGCTCATTTTCGTTGGCCTGGATATTATTGGTGATCGTCTGACTGAAATTAACGTCACCAGCCCGACCTGCGCACGCGAAATCGAAGCGGCTTTTCCGGTGTCGATCACCGGTATGCTAATGAATGCCATTGAGCAACGTCTCAAGCGCTGACAGGGCTCAGTCAACAGCAAAAACTGATGGCACGACCTGTTTCCCGCTGCGGGTAACAGGTCTGTTGCCTGCCATCTCAGGATAAAGTCAGATAAACTGATCCATTATCTGTACACTAGGCGCCAATTTTTTAACCAGGAATTAAACCTCTGCTCATGAATTTACAGCATCATTTTCTGATTGCCATGCCTGCGATGCGGGACCCGTTATTTCGTCGTTCGGTCATCTATATCTGTGAGTATAACGATGATGGAGTCATGGGAATTATTATCAACAAACCGATTGAAAATCTGAATGTTACCGATATCTTGCAGAAACTGGACATCACGATAGATAGCCACAATTCAGATAGCCTGCGCAATATCCCCGTTATGCTTGGCGGGCCACTGGCTGATGATCGGGGTTTTATTCTGCACTCTCCGCCCGGTGGTTTTTCCTCCAGTATTCGTATTTCCGATAATACGCTTATTACGACATCGCGCGATATCCTCGAAACACTGGGAACCGACCGACAACCGCAAAACGTACTTGTTGCGCTGGGTTATGCCGCCTGGGAACAGGGACAGCTGGAACAGGAAATTCTGGATAACGACTGGCTGATTATGCCAGCCGATCAAAATATTTTATTTAAAACTCCGGTTGCCGATCGCTGGCGTGATGCGGCAAAACTGATTGGCATCGATATTATGACGATGCCAGATATCGCGGGACATGCATAATGAACGGCACACTGCTCGGTTTTGATTTCGGCACCCACAGTATCGGGGTGGCGGTTGGCCAACGGATCACTGGCACAGCGCATCCCCTGTCAGCGTTGAAAGCGCAGGATGGTAAACCTGACTGGCTGATTATCGACAAACTCCTGGCCGAGTGGCAGCCAGAAGCCGTTATTGTCGGTTTACCGCTTAATATGGATGGCACAGAGCAGCCACTGACTGCGCGTGCCCGCAAGTTTGCTAACAGAATTCATGGTCGCTTTGGCGTAAAAATTATCCTTCATGATGAGCGCCTGAGCACGGTTGAAGCCAGAAGCGGATTATTCGAATCCGGTGGCTTCCGCGCACTGAATAAAGGCCGTATTGACTCCACCTCGGCGGTGATCATACTGGAAAGCTACTTCGCCCAGGGGGAGCACTGATAGCTGTTACTGGTTGCTGACGGGTTTACGTTCCTCCCGATTCGGGATCTTCCCGTATCAGGAAGGTGATCACATATACTTGATAAAGATATTTTTCGGGGCAGCTAACAAATATAACAAACTGTAAAACAAAGCGCCCCAATGTATTGAGTCATAAAGATCAACATTTAAATTGAGATGTAAAAATCCCTGAGCAAAGCTTGTTCCATTAGTGAATAAACCAAACTGAAGTGAGGTACAAAAAATTACCCATAAAGAGTAGAGAATAAAAATGAAATAATTCTTCTTTCGCGTTACTTTTATTTTTCCGTAATATAATACAGCGAAAATAAACATGGATATTGCATAATAAAGCACCACAGGCAGTCTGGATTCCTGAATAACTATGGTGTTTGCGTCCATTTTTTATTTCCCATTTTATTCATATAATTGAACGACTACGTAGAGTCTGGCCCACCAGACGTTATTAACGCAGCCAGTCTGGGCGCGAACAGCCTATCCTGTCGAATCCTTCTGTCACAGTAGATTTAGTGTATAGCCAGCTCCTGGAAGAATTTTGGGTTTGCCTGAATGGTTGCCAGCACTTTTGCCGCCAGGCCAGTCGGGTTACGGCGCCCGGTCTCCCAGCTCTTGATGGTGTCGAGGCTGGTTCCCAGTGCTTTCGCCATTTCGCTCTGTGAAACGTTCAGCTGCGTTCTGATAGCCTTCACGTCTGTCAGCTCGTAACGGGTAACGCGAGCTGGCGCTCTGACACCATTTTTGATTTCTACGGCTTCTTCCAGCGATGCTTTCAGCTCATCAAAAAAACTCATGTTATACCTCGTCTTTCAGTTTTTGGGTCAGCGTCTTTAGTGCGGCTTTCTCCGCGTCCGTCAGGCTGTCTTTCGTGCTTTTCTGGTACGCCATTACCAGATAAATCACCTCGGCGGTAGCCTGGAAGTAAATCACCCTCACGCTGCTACTTTTTCCCTGGTTGCCCGTCGCCATTCTGACTTTTCGCAGCCCGCCGGTTTTCTGGATGAGATCGCCTTTGTCCGGCGACTCAATCAGCGTCTTTTGTAGCTCCCTGAGCTCTTCATCCGTAGCGATCTGTTTTATCTGACGGCTAAACATCGGGGTCTTGATAAACTCAATCGAGTGACTCACGGTTGTCTCCGGTTTTTAATGAGGTACATAGTACACCATCATCTGATTTCGGAAAAGTGGTTACATCAAAGATCCATAGTAACGGGTCGGCTTTTTCTGCTGCTTTCACAGCTTCTCCACATGGGCACGGTCATGCTGCGCAATCAACGCATCAACCGGTTGATGTTCCTGCTCAAACTCTCGACCTACGCGCACAAGCTGTCCACCTGACTGCTCAAGTGCTGACACACCCTGCCGCTGCGTATCAGCGCCTGTCAGTGTCAGCACGCCCGATGTCCGGGTTTTCCGGCTGCCCGCAGCCATTCCCTGCTCGCCCTTTTCATACAGCGGCGCTTCTCTTTGCCAGGTCAGGTATACCGGCGTATTCACGCCCACCCCGCCGGGGTTAGTGAGGAACTTTTCCATATCATCCATGCTCAGGCACTCTTATGCACCTGGTAGCGCGAAAGTTTGCCGTTTTCTTCCGGAAGCTGATAAAAATCCATATGCCCGGAACTCTCTACGGCTCTGACGAGTACGGATTCAGTTATCAGGAATTAAATTTTTTATGCAAATATTCTTTTATAGAGCTCGCATCTTTATATTTAAATGGATGTTCTTTTGTATTATAACCTGATAAATTAACATCTTTATCAAAAGATTTATCGGAATATATACGCCCTTTTTTATCATATGTATATCCATATACTTTATGATACCCTTCATCACCTGCCCCCCATGAGACCAGACTAATGATTTTCATTTCCGAATTAATATTCATAAAGAAGACAGTACGAACTAAAGGCGCCTTGTTATCATGATTTTTTATCGTATCGATAACAACCTCACCATTCGCATCCTCATAAACAAGATCAAGGTTTAAAGATTCATTTCTAACGTACTTAATAGCTTTATCTTTAAATCCTTTTAAAAAAAATGGCCCTTGGTGTATAAACTCAAAATCTATAATAAAGTCTTTATTAGTTATTGTATCAATTTTCACACCGCCACCTGAACGTTTACAAACAGCATTAGTCAGGCTGAGGGGTTCAATCCATTTATTATTCATGCGAGCATAGGATTTTGCAAAAACTATATCCAGTTTGTTATCCAGTACATAGATATTATCAAATACCAATGGCCCATCGTTAGAAGATGAATCCATGCTTAATCTGACCCCAGAAGCATCCCCCCATTGGCAGGAAAAAGTATAATGATGCCGGATTAGAGGAGCACGTAAATTACCCTCAAGCATCACATCAATATCCCTGACTCGATTGTCATCTTTTACTTTTAATAAAAAATACCTGATACCATCAACCTCATCAGGAGGTGATATCTCAAAATCCATTGACGATAATGGCATTGAAAAAAAGACAGATGCCAGTGTTATTATTTTAAAATATCTCATCGAAAATTCCTCCTTGCAGGAATCTTATTAAATTATTATGTCTTTCTGTATAGTGATCGTCATGAAGATTAATAATGCGTGTAATCGAGTCTGATACATCCCTGCTGATTCCATTATCAGCTTTTATGTAGAGGTTATTTTGATCCCAAAAATACAAAGCAGATCTTGCTGCATAAACCGTATCAAGTAAAAGGTCTGGATTCGATTCAAAATCAATACGTTCTCCCCAAACCCTTTCATGATAGTCTGTAAAAGATCTGTAGTTATTTCTGAATGTCAACTGTTTCATTCCTCTACCACGATATCTCCATCCATCTCCACTTGCAATATCATTATTTCCCTCTCGTCCACCATAGGCCTTGTTAGCAATATTTTGTTTATTCGCAGTTTGCCTTTCCGGGATATAACCATCCGTTTGCGCTTCCTGAGGATGAATAGTATAGTATGAAAATTTATCTACAAGCACACTTGGTCTATAGCTAAGATTTTCATTTAAATTAAACTCAGCCCCCACCTCTTGAAATATTTGCGCAAAAAAATGATAAAGTCTATTTTTTGTATTAATATTACATATTTCAAACTTATTCGAAAATTCTTCAGCAACAATATCAAGAACAGAGTCAGAAACCTTACCTGGATTATTCCAAATCTTTCTGAGCATTTCTCGCGTAATTTTTGATTTCCCTTTCCTTATGGCATTTAAAAACACCACCGGATGCATATGCCAGACTTCCGGCCCCAGGCTCACTCCCTTGCCAGACAAAGCCTTCATCCACATCATCCTGTCCAGAAACGTTTCCAGATATTTTTTCCACAACGGGGCGTCCCGGGTTAACGTATCCAGATAATTTTTCCGCAGCGCGTCACCCTTGTCGTAATACCATTCACTGGCATGCCTGACGATGATACGGTACAGATGGTCGCGGTAGGAAATATTATGTATCGCCTGAAGGTACTCCTGCTCCGAATAATAGCCATCCCGGTTACTGTCAGTCATCTCCAGCAGCCGCCGGTAGTTGTACTTGTTCAGGATGTGTGTGATGCGGGTTTCCTCCTGTGCTGCCTGATATAAATGCTCCAGTATCCTCCTTACCATATTATCCGGCCGCCTGAAGCCATCAATCAGGTCAAAGTTCTCCGGCGCCTGATCCAGCGTCACAAATCCCAGTTCTCCCGGCGCATACTGCGCCACTTTCTGTACACTGGCCGCCGAAGAGATGAATTTGCGACCCTGTAAATCATTCTGTGTAACTGCCACCATATTACCGTATTAAAGGTGCCCGCTCAGGCGATCACCAAACTCAATAATAAAACGACTCATTGCCAGTCGCCAGTTCTGGATCGGCATACTCCATTTTTTTGAGGCTGACTGGATTGCCAGGTAAATCACTTTCCGTACCGAGTCGTCTGTCGGGAACATCTTTCGTTTCTTTATCGCCTGACGGATCACACTGTTCAGCGATTCAATGGCATTGGTCGTGTAGATGACTTTGCGGATATCGGGCGGATAACCGAAGAACGTATTGAGATTTTCCCAGTGCGCACGCCAGCTCTTACTGATTTGTGGGTATTTCTCATCCCATTCGCTGGCAAACTTATCCAGTGCCATCAGTGCCGCTTCCTCTGTGCGGCCTGATACACCGCTTTCAGGCCACCGGTAACGGCTTTGTAGTCCTTCCACGATACGTATTTCAGACTGTTGCGTACCATGTGAATGATGCACAACTGGACATGGGTCTGCGGGTAAACACTGTTGATGGCATCCGGAAAGCCCTTCAGGCCGTCCACACAGGCAATCAGGATATCCTGAAGTCCCCGGTTTTTCAACTCTGTCAGGACACTGAGCCAGAATTTTGCCCTTTCGTTTTCGGCCAGCCACATACCCGGCAGTTCCTTATGACCTGAGGTATTAATATCCAGCGCGAGGAACACGGCTTTGTTAATCACGCAGCCATTATGACGGACTTTTATGAAAATACAGTCAAGGTAAACAATGGGATACAGGGCATCCAGCGGGCGGTTTTGCCATTCGATAACCTGTTCTTTCACCGCATCAGTGACTTTAGATATCAGAGTGGGTGACACATCCGCATCATACATTTCCTTAAATGTATCAACGATTTCACGTGTGGTCATGCCTCTGGCATACAGGGACAAAATCTGGCTGTCCATCTGTGTGATACGGGTCTGGTTCTTCTTAATAAGCTGAGGTTCAAAGGTATTTTCGCGGTCACGTGGCGTACTGATTTCAATCTGGCCATCGTCGCAAAGCAGGGTTTTAGACGAGTAGCCATTGCGGGTATTTGTGCCTGATTTTCTGGTGTTTTTATCATACCCGGGGTGCTCAGTTAACTCCGCATTGCATTGAGCGCTGTTTCGACGGTCAGCTTCGTTAGCATCCGGGTAAACTGACTGAAGTCAGCTTTAGTTTTCAGGTTTTTGGCCAGTTCAGTTGCCAGTGCCCTGAGTTTTTTTTCGTCCATAATTTACCTGCCTCTGTTGTTGCAGTGAAGATATCAAAAACAGGCAGATACACAATTTAAATTACAGGCTCAGATAAATATCCCAGTTCTTTCAAGATATTAGTGATATACTACATGTCATTAGAAATACCCTCCAACTCTTTACCTCTGGATACTGACATTTTCACCACACATTCATTAAAAGTTATCTGGTAAGCCTGGCTTTTACTATCGATCTGAAAAGAATATAGCTTACAATTAGAATCTCTAAACTTTATCCAATCTCGTTGCGCTACTTTTATATTATTCAAAAAACTTTCTTTTAAAACCCTGTCATTTGCATACTCAGCATTTACTTTTGATAGCAGAGATAAATACTGCTCATTTAAATATTTATCGGCAATGGCCTTCTTCTTTTCAGAGCATAAAAAAACCTGATCTGAGCTTTCAACATCATGGCAAATATCCTCTCCATGTAAAAAAAAAGGAGGAAAATAAAAAAATAAAAAAATATATTTCATTATTTAGCACCTTCTAAATATTCAGCCCTATGCCTACCGGGTTCATACTGAAAAATCGCCGGTGTATTTTTTATATAATCAATCAACTCTTGTTTATTATTTTTTGAACCTGAGAGCATAGGTTTAGGCCCTTTAGTGAATCCCTGGTAAACGAAATCCACGAGTACTTCTTGAATAACAACATCTAATGAATCCCACGATTTTACCCCAGAGACATCTTTGGTTCATTTATTATAGTTAAGAATAGCTTTATCAACATACTTAGGATAAGTAATTGCAAAAAGAGACTCTTGCTGCTGTAATGTTATTTCGCCTATATTCTCTTTATTTAAGGCTACAAAATCACGAGCCATGTTACCTTTCAATTTTGCACCTTTAGATATTTTAATAGCCTGATCATTAGAGACACCTGATGCAATCAGGTCATTGTATACTTCACTTTCAGTACGATCACCCATATCATAACCACGACCAATTGTTACACCTGATAGCTCATTTCCAGGCCAGTGAATAATCCTGCTATAGTAAATCGATGATGGAATATCATTTCCCTCTGCATTATATGTCAATTTTCCTTTTAACACTTTAATTTTAATATTAAGCGCCTCCAGAAACACCACCGGATGCATATGCCAGACTTCCGGCCCCAGGGCCACTCCCTTTCTGATTACCGCTTTCATCCACGTCATCCTGCCCAGAAACGTTTCCAGATATTTTTTCCACAACGGGGCGTCCCGGGTTAAGGTATCCAGATAATTTTTCCGCAGCGCATCACCCTTGTCGTAATACCATTCACTGGCATGCCTGACGATGATACGGTACAGATGGTCGCGGTAGGAAATATTATGTATCGCCTGAAGGTACTCCTGCTCCGAATAATAACCGTCACGGTTACTGTCAATCCTTTCCAGCAGCCACTGGTAGTTGTACTTGTTCAGGATGTGTGTGATGCGCGTTTCCTCCTGTGCCGCTTTATATAAATGCTCCAGTATCCCCCTTACCATATTATCCGGCTGCCTGAAGCCATCAATCAGGTCAAAGTTCTCCGGCACCTGATCCAGCGTCACAAATCCCAGTTCGCCCGGCGCATACTGCGCCACTTTCTGTACACTGGCCGCCGCTAACCAGCCCCCTTCCTGACGTATCTGAAAATAAGCCGCATCATGGTTATCCGGCAGTATCTTTCCCTGCACATCCGCACCCGGCACTTTTGTCAGAGTCACCACGCCCGATGTCCGGGTTTTCCGGCTGCCCGCAGCCATTCCCTGCTCGCCCTTTTCATACAGCGGCGCTTCTCTTTGCCAGGTCAGATACACCGGCGTATCCACCCCCACTCCGCCGGGGTTAGTGAGGAACTTTTCCATATCATCCATGCTCAGGCACTCGATATGCACCTGGTAGCGCGAAAGTTTGCCGTTTTCTTCCGGAAGCTGATAAAAGCCCATATGCCCGAGACCGTCTCCGGCACTGACCGGGACAGGTTGCGGTGGTACACACACGGTATTAAATCCCTGTTCACCACCCGATGCCGCTGGCACAACCGGGGTCAGGCTGTCGCCGTCTGATACCACCCACACCCGGTCGCCCTTTTTCAGTTTGTCCTTATCGCGACCGAGAGTCACCAGACTGAATGTCCGCGCCATTTCATTCGCTGTTTTTCCCGGACGGGTAACCTGCTGTGCAGTATTGCCAGGTTCGTAAGAGAGCGGAAAACCTGCCGCCAGTTTGCCCGCTTTGTTATTCTGCAGTACATCATCACGGCTCAGATAGTATGCCCAGTCCGTCCGTGAGGTACAGTTCACCACACCTTCCGGCTGAGCGGTACAGGCAGGTGCGCATTTTGCCCACCATGACGGAACAGGAACAGAATCCATTGCTTTCAGACTTCCCCGGTCTGACACCGTCCAGACTCTGGTTCCCGCCGGGAGTTCCTCTCCTTCTGCATTTCTCACCGCGGCTTTCAGCGTCACTTCGCTAAACTGGCGCTGGTCCCTGCTGCGGCTCACTGTATTGTCACCCAGCGTGACAGGGGTATCCTGTTCCAGTTTTCCCGCCACCCGCTTTGCCTGCACATCATCCGCACTGAGGTAATAACGCTGGACTCCCGCCACCTTTCTGTCTGAACTGCCGCCCGGCTGTTTATAAGCACTGTACGGTGCCAGGTGCATATACAGCGTGTAAAACGTCAGCCCGCTTGCTGTACTCTCTCCCGGCTGGAGATAGTGTTTTATCAGCACAAAGGAGTCTGAAAGCAGCAGTTTTTCATTACGCCAGTCAATCCCGGCACGTTCATAGCTCTCACATATCCGCCAGGCAACAATCTCACCATCCGCCATACAGCGAATAAACTGCTCGCCCTTATAAAGCTCACGGCAGTATTTACGCTCCTCTTCGCTGTCCGTGCTCAGGGCACACCAGGGCACCGTCGCATTGGTGATGTGAATACCCCCGTGCCACATCCCCTGACAGCCCACCAGATACAGGCCTGAGCTTTCCCCGGCGAGTACCGCCAGCAGCTCTTCCGCTGAGGAAAAGGGATGGCCGTTTTTATTCGCGGGGACGGGAAAGCTGATTCCGGGTATCCTGGCAGTCATAATGGACCCTCCCTTTTATTCACTGCTCCATCTGGCAGCGTTTTTTCCTGTGACCGTCTCGTTCGTCGTTTTAAAGTCCGGTGTTTCCATCTGCTGACTGGCACCCGCACCCGGCACCAGATAGCCGGATGTCTTCATGATGAAATCACCCGCGGAGCCGTGCTCTATCCCGTTCCTGCTCAGCCGCAGATATGACCCGCCACCATTCAGCGTCAGCGTTTCCGGCGTGCTGATAATGATTTCATCCTCACCGCTGCTCACCGTCAGCTGCTGTTCTGCAAACAGCGCTATCGTGTTGTGCTGCGCCTGGATTTCGATGTCTCCCTGGCTGGCAACAAGCTTTGCCCCACCTTTATGGACAAACATCCCCAGCGCTTTTTCCACCGCCACCGACAGATTTCCCGTCGCACCAATATCAAGATGCTGCCCGGCATTAATCATCATATTACCGCTGCTGCACAGCTGGAGATGTTCACCTGAAGTCAACGCCACACCCCGGGGCGCACTGCACAGCAGTACCGCAGACTGAAGGTCCTGGAGTCTGTCGGTCACAAGGCTGAGCTGGGTGTTAATATCGGATAACAGCGCACCGGCCGCGTCTGCGGCATTGTTCAGCGCCTGCATCTGGCTGTTAGCCTGATTTATCCGCTTAATGGCAGGCGTCATTTCCAGCACCGCGCCCTGCGCTTTCGCCTGCGCATCCGCCGTCAGGAACAGCCCCCGGGCCGCACGGACGGCACCATGCTCATCCGTCCGCAGTTCAAAACCCGCTCCGCGTTTTTCCCGCTGACTGTCAACCAGATGCCCCATGTTCAGCTGCGTTTTGCCGTATTCCGTCGCGAGCTTGATATGCTCTTCCTGACGCTTATCCTCCATCCGCAGCTTATTGTTCGCCGGTGTGCGCCACACATTCCGCGTATGATTGTCTCGCGTCACAGGGTCCGGATGTTCTGAGTCATGCAGGGCATACGCGATATACGGCCTGTCCGGGTCTCCGCCGTCAAAGACCACCGCCACTTCCGTACCGTCAATAAGCGGTGCGTGAAATCCGTAAGTATCTCCGGCAAAGGGTTTTGCCAGCCGCAGCCACAGATACGCATAACCCCGCTCGCAGTCGTTGCGGTCGAAGTCCAGTTTCACCCGGTAGCGCCCGTCTGCATCGAGCCAGGCATAAATGTCGTCTTTCTGTGCGCTTTCCACCCGCGCCGGCAGTGAACCGGATATCACCGGACGACGGCGCAGGGGCGGACGGTAGCAGACCGTTTCACGGTAAGGGATACCCTCAAACGCCAGCGTAAAGCAGCTCTGGCGTGAACCTCGGGTGCGTACCGTGGTGATGACAATACCTTCCCGGACAACATCAGGTAACTGGCCGTCCGTTTCCAGCACCTGACCCGGCACCAGATGCGGGCTGGAGGCGTGCCCGCTGACCCGATACTGCGCTTTCAGGATACGTTCATGACGCAGCCGGGCAAAGAATGCCCCCGTCTCCGGGGTTTCTGTATCACCTTCCGTCAGGAAGGGTTCCGCATAATGATAGATTTCCCCGCTGGTTATCCCTTCCCGGCTGAAAATGCTTTCAGTGCTGTCCTGGGGGTTCAGCGCCTCACGGTAGTTGTAGTCACGGGTGGACACGCTCCCGCTCACCACATGGCTGGCCGTCTGGATATTCCAGATACTCTCCTGACCACTGTCACTCATCCCCGCCTGGCTGCGTAATGGCAGAGTGACCCCATACTGATACTGCTGCTGACTGTCCTGAAATATCACCACCTCCTGCTCACGACGGCTGTCCATTTCATAGCGCCAGTAAATCCCCACTTCTGCCAGCAGGCGCTGAATAAACTCAAGGTCAGTTTCACGCCACTGGGTAATCAGCTCCCGGCAGGGATATTCCCGCGAAAGCCGGAACTCAAAATCCGGTCCTTCCAGACCGTGTTTACGCAGCACCTGTTCGGCCACTTCAGTCACCGACTGATTAAGGTAGATTTCGCTGCCTTTCGTATAGTTCAGAAGAGCGATGCGCGGCACAATCCTCAGCGCGTAACAGGTTTCATCTTTCGAGCTGGATATCCGGCGAAATGACTCAATCACACCGAATACCGTCCGCACCGACAGCGCCGGTGTGCCGTCATACACCGGGGTCTGGAAAGTGAATGATGCCGGTTTCAGCAGTAATGTGTCGCAGGCAATATCCGCTGAGGCGCTGGTGACCGTCACCTCATAGCGCCAGGGCTGACTGAGGGATTCCTCCGCGCTGTAGTGCAGCACGTCCAGAAACTCGCGGCATTCATGCACCTCTACCCGGTAGCGTGACTGACCTGACAGCGGCTGCACCACGCGGGTTACTTCACTTATCAGGGCATCGCTCATGACGCCTCTCCCTCTGCCGGTTCATCAAACGCCAGCACTATGCCTTCATCATCATCCCAGCTCAGCTGTAGCGAGGACGGCTTCTGTTTTGCCGCCATATAGCTTAATAACTGCTGGCTCAGAACCGGCAGGATCTGCTGGTTAAGCAGACTGTCCACGTTACGGGCCCCGGTATCCGGCAGCAGACAGGCGCCTGCCAGCATGTCGGTGAGGCTTGCGCCGATGTGCGTGGCAATGCCGTAGTGACGCTGCAGGCGCCTGCTCACCTGTGCCAGCTTCATGCCGACGATGGTACGCATAGCATCCGTTGCCAGCGGGCGGTATATCACCGTCTGGAAACGGGCCAGCAGCGCAGGCTGGAAGTGATCGCGCAGGATCGGGCGCAGCAGTTCATGCAGATCGCCATCGGTGGCTTCTGGTTGCTCTTCCAGCAACTGCATCAATGGGTCACTGCCGAGGTTCGAGGTCATCAGAATGACCGTGTTGCGGAAATCAATTTCACGCCCTTCCCCGTCGCGCATAAAGCCCCGGTCAAAGACCTGATAAAACAGGTTCATCACATCCCGGTGCGCTTTCTCCACTTCATCCAGCAGCACCACGCTGTAGGGACGTTTACGCACGGCCTCGGTGAGAATACCGCCCTGACCGTAGCCGACGTAGCCCGGAGGGGAACCCTTCAGCTGCGAGACCGTGTGAGGCTCCTGGTATTCCGACAGGTTAATCGTGATAAGCGACTTTTCACCGCCATACATAACGTCAGCCAGCGCCAGCGCGGTTTCGGTTTTACCCACGCCACTCGGGCCAACCAGCAGGAAGACTCCCTGGGACCCGTTTTCTGGCGTCAGGCCGGTTTTGGACGCCCTCAGGCGTTGGGCAATGGCATTCAGGGCGGGGTTCTGGCCAACAACACGGGTGGCCAGCTGTTCTTCCAGGGTCAGGAGTTCGGTTTGTTCATCTTTCATCAGTGAGGAGAGGGGGACGCCGGTCCAGTCAGCGACCACGGTCGCGACGGTGCGAGTGTCCACATCCAGTGACAGCAGCGGCGTGCTGCTCTGCGCGGCAGAAAGCGCCTGTTGCAGCGCGGCAATATCGCTCTGACGGCTGATATCCTGGCGCACTTCCAGCAGTTGTTCCGTCAGACTCAGCTCGCGACTGTACTGCGCTTCCAGCGCGTCGAGTTCGGCCATCAGGTCATTATGCTGTTGTTCAATCGCTGCCAGGCGTTCGCCGTGCGACTGATTGCCCAGCGCAATATCTTCCAGCAGCGCCTGTTTTTCAATATCCAGGGCGCTGAGTGTCGCGCGGTACTGTGTCAGCGCTTCCGGCACGGTGTCGAGGTTCATGCGCACGCGGGCGGATGCCGTGTCGAGCAGGTCTACGGCTTTGTCCGGCAGCTGGCGACCCGTCAGGTAGCGGCGGGAAAGCGTCACCGCGGCTGTAACCGCATCGTCAGTGATATGCACACCGTGGTGTTCGGCATAGCGGGATTTCAGCCCACGCAGCATCAGACAGGCGGTGTCATCATCGGGCTCATCAACCTTGACCATCTGGAAGCGGCGCTCCAGGGCTGCATCACGCTCAAAATATTGTTTATATTCGCTCCAGGTCGTGGCCGCAATGGTTCGCAGTTCACCGCGCGCCAGTGCTGGTTTCAGCAGATTGGCGGCATCGGCTCCGCCCGCCTGATTACCGGCTCCGATGATGGTGTGGGCTTCATCGATAAAAAGTAGCACCGGCACTGGGGAGTGCTGGACGGCGTCGATGATATTCTTCAGGCGCTGTTCAAATTCGCCCTTGACACCCGCACCGGCCTGAAGTAACCCCAGGTCCAGTGTTCTGACGATGACCGGCTTGAGACTTTCGGGCACATTGCCTTCCGCGATGCGCAGCGCCAGTCCTTCAACAAGGGCCGTTTTACCCACGCCGGGTTCGCCGACCAGAATCGGGTTGTTTTTACGGCGTCTGGAGAGAATGTCCACCATCTGACGGATTTCGTTATCACGCCCAAAGACCGGGTCAATTTTTCCTTCCCGGGCACGGGCGGTTACATCGACCGTAAAGCGATTGAGCACAGCCTCTTGCTGTGAAACGGCGGGAAGTGCGCTTTCGCTGTCAGGCGGGTTTTGCCCTTCCTGCGTCAATGGCGCTGGGCTGCTCATCATGGTGCGATTGCCTGCTGATTCGCTGAGGACTGCGTCACGCCGCTCATCTGACTGGGTTTCCAGCAAGGGGCGCAATCTCTCCAGCTGGCTGGTGGTCAGCGTCATTAAAGGCCAGAGGCCCTCACAGCGCGTCAGCCCTGGGGTATCAATCATGGCCGTGAGCAAATGTATGCTGCGGATCTGCTCATCTCCGGCAAGCGTGGCAGCAAACCAGGCCTGTTTCAGCAGAGTCTGGAGAGCAGCCGAGAGCTCCGGTCGGCTGCGTACTAAACGTGGCTGTGCATCCAGCCAGCTCAGGAGTGACTGCCAGATGGCGTCCATATCCCATTCATAGCGACGGGCAAGTACGGTCAGGTCACCTTCCCCCTGCTCCAGCAATTTTAACAGCCAATGCTCCGGCGTGATTTCTGCATGCGCACGAGTCTGGCATAACGAAGCTGCACCTTCCAGCGCTCTGGCGCAGTAATGATTAAGTCGTCTTAGCAGGACTGCTGAATGATGTTCCATGTCGTTCTCTCTTGTTCAGGCACGCTACCGCCCATGGCCGTTAACCAATGCCCATAAGATTGATGCCAATAAATTGTGAGGCTGTTCTGCACAGCGTCCGCCTGACAGGCGCTGTGCAGAACAGAAGTAAACAAGCGAACAGCGCGCTTCTGTTCGCCAGGGGTTTACGCGCTGGTGCGTTGGTCGCTGGTGCGTTGGTTCCAGCAATCGAAATGCATAATGTTGTACTCTTTGTCGACCCGGGTGATTTTTTCGTAACACCGCGCGATCTGCTCAAGATGGTGATGCTTCCCGCAGGCGGCCTGCCTGATGTCAGCGCCGCCATCGTCTTTCAGCCACAGATAAACCGGAATTGCCATGGTTACTGCTCCCTTTCCTGAGTTGAAACGTCATCCACATCCTGGGATACAAGTTTTGCGCCTGGCAGACGACAGACATCCGCCTGCGGCACCAGACTGATCTCGACACGCCGGTTAAGCGCACGACCATCAGGCGTGTCGTTTGATGCAATCGGTCGGCTGTCGCCGTAGCCCTGCACGGCAAAACAACTCTCCGGTACGTCCCCGGTATCACGCATCCAGTTACGGACCGACTCCGCGCGTTGCAAAGACAGAGTCTGATTGAGCTGTACGCTGCCGGTGTTATCGGTGTGGCCGCTGACCACAATCAGCCAGCCGGGTTTGGCTTTGATCCCCACCAGTGCATTGACGAGTATTTTGGTTGAGCCCACTTTGAGCGTCGATTTGCCGGAATCGAACAGCGACATGCTGTTGAGACGGACAATTTTCGGCACCGGTTTCGGTTCAGGGGCGGGGGGCGGCGTCCAGGTATCGATAGCCTGCTGTAAGGCCAGCCACAGGCGTTGTCCCGGGTAATAGCCGAGGCTGTAACGTAAAGGCTCTCCCTGCCGCTGCCAGCGTTCCAGCAGGAGCGCATCCTGTTTCAGAGCGGCCAGTGCTTCTGCTTTAGGGCGGTAGTGATTCATCGGGATCGCGTTCCAGCGCTGTAAATCGGCACTGATATGACGGATAAGATCACGATTGTTGAGTGCAGAAATACCCAGTGCGGTCAGGGCACACAACCACATCAATAGCACCAGTCGGCGGGTACACTGGCCCCCCTGTACAATAGAGGCAAAGGGGGCAAGAAGTGGCAAAACAGCATCCGGGAACCGGTTTGTCGGGACTGACGCATCAGGCTTGCGGGTAAACTGCAAACAGGTGCGCGAACAGAGCCAGGCAGACCAGAATGACTGAGCCTCTGGATTGACCACGCCGAGGCGCATCGCCACGGAAAACAGATGCACAGGCGGCGTGAGTCGATCCGGTTTATCCAGCTCATCGGTCAGGGTATTGCGGATGAAGGAAAAGGCCTGTTCGACGGCGGGCAGCGCCATGATATTGTCATCCGCCTGTTGCCAGTCAATGAATGCCTGAGGCGAATCATTAACCGGACAGACAATCGGCTTGTCACCACGAACGATGATCCACGGCGTTTCAGGACCGGAAAATTCACCACTCACCATCACCGGCAGGGTAAAACCGGTCAGGGATTTGATCTGTTTACTCTGCTGGCGGAGGGTTTTCAGTGTGGCACGCAGAACCGCTTCATCCTGGTGTTGATCTGGCAGGCAGCGGTACATTACTGAAAGCTGACCTACCTGGCGTGGGAACTGTTTCTGTATGCTGCGGACAACGTCAGTTAAGCGGCTGACATCATCGGCCCGAAGCCACCCTCCCTGGGCTGTTTTACGCCAGGGGCTTTCCGGGAACAGGGTATCCAGCATATCACCACACACCAGCACAACGGGACCTTCTGTGTCGAGTAGTGGCAGCGCATCGGCGGTGACGGTGGCAGGGGATGCGGGCTCGTCACGCCGACCGTTTTTAAAGACTATCCAGCCTGCCAGCAGCAGGATCAGCAGCGTGGTCAGCCCTTTAAATACGTTTCCTGTCGGGATGAAATACCAGAGCAGCCACAGCAACGTAGCAACGGCGACAACGGCGTGCAGGGCAAGCGAAATAATGGCTGATCTACGCATTAGCCACGCAGTTCCGGTATCTGTGCTGCCAACAGTGCCTGGAGCCACAGATGGCCCCCCCACCAGATGACGCCGGTCAGGATGATGGCGAGCGCTATCCAGAACCAGACTGAGCGCATCAGACTCCAGCGTGGTTTCCCCATCCGGTGAACAACCAGAGAGAGGCCTGCATCAGGCGGAGATACCCGTTCAGACAGAGCTTTGACCACCTCATCCCGCTGCGACTGGCTGACCGTTTTCAGGCTGTACAGTCCCTGGAAACCGAGGGCGATCACCCGGTGATAGCACGTCAGAACAGCCATATTCGGTGAGGGCTGACGCAAGGCCTCGGCAATGCGGTCCCACAGTGCCTCCCCTGCGCGCAGTGAGCCAAAAAATCGCGCCTGGAGCGGCGCTTTACGCCAGGCGAGCTGACCCGCATCAATTTTCGGCTCCTCTCCTTCCTCACTTTTTTCAGGCTTACGGCTCATCACCGTCTCATCCAGCAAAGCACATTGTGCATAGGAAATATGTTCGATACTGGCCTCGTCATAACCCGCACGCGCCAGTGCTTCCCGCACGTTTTCAACCTGTTTAACGCACTGGTCGTAAAGCGCACTACCATTATGGGTGACAGCACCTTTCTTCAGCATGGTGACCGTGAGCCAGGTCTCCGTCATCAGCTGGTCGATATCGATATCCTGTCTCATGAGCGCAACACCGCAAACAGTTCAAGTTCAAGCGCACCAAGCAACTCCGGTACATAGAACAGACACACGCCCTGCTCCTGCATTTCATGTGCCGCGGGGCTTTCCATATCAAGCGCGAAGTACTGGTTTTCCATGCGTACAGGCAACGCTGCCGGCACCCGGCTCACCGGGATCAAAGGAATGCCCTTAAGGGCAGCACCATAGATCTCATTGACGTCATCAGGCGAACCCGCCTGACAGAGTGCAGGGAATTTATCGGCAAGCTGCCAGGCAGGGATATCTGAACGCACGGAGAGCCAGAGGTCGGCCTCTTCACGCAGACGAATATCGTGCAGGTTAGCCTTCCAGGTCTGCCCGTCAGGGCGGGACATTTCCAGCGCGATGACCCGGGATGGCAGACTGGCTTCCAGTAAACTAGTTATCAGGTCAAACAGCGGAGGAAAGGCATTGGCCGGTTCCTCGTGGTCATAATCCGGTATGGCGTCAAGATCATGGTCAAGGGAAAAGGTCAGCATGCTCCCGGCCAGACGTGCCAGCTCAGCCCATACCTGTTCAGGCGGACGGGACGGAAAGCGTTCAAATTCCGTCAGCACCCTGGCGTGGGAATTGAGCGCATTCAGCAGCCAGAAAAGGGAAACATCGGCAACGGCGAAATCAGCCAGTCTTTCATTGCTTTCACGGCGCATGGTCATCAGATGCTGACGCCGGGAGCGTAACTGGCGGTTGAGCAGCACCAGACGTTCGCAAAGCACCGGGCTTGCCGCAAATGACGCAACAGGCGGAATAAAGGACGGGTCCAGTCGCCATGCATTTTGTCCATCACGGATCAGTCTGGCCACCGGGCAAACTTTCCAGGAATCATTGCTTTCATGGGCAAACCGGATGGTGAAATTATACCGGGCAACGGCAATGGACTCTTCTTCAGATCCGAAGGCATCCTGCACCGTCACCCACTCTTCACGATAACGAAGCGGCCGGTCTGCGATGACACCTTCCTGCTCTACGTTGATCACACCCGGCTGCATGTGAGGCAGAGCAATAACAACGGTTACGGCATCGAGACCGGTCAGCTGGCTGGCAACTAACTCACGTGGTGCCGGTGGCAGATCACTCCTTTGCGCATCTATCAGCGAGCCATCTTCCAGCCAGAGGCGTAACTGCGTAATCTGGATCACACCAGACGAAAGAAGGCTGTCATTAAACTCAACTTTTTCCACCCCCCAGGGGAACGGGGACGCCAGTGCTGATGCACCGGCACAGCGAAAAGACTCCCATTCAGCCTGCTGCTGAAACTGCTGAGGGGAGAGTAAAGCCCCTTCGTTCCACAGTGGACGATAAATTTTCATTCCAGCTCCTGCCTTAGACTTTGGCTTTTGGCATCTGAGATACCAGTGACAGATTGATGTCCATACCCTCGACCTGGAATTCTGGAAACATCCAGCAACTCGATTTTTACCTTCTGACGGAAATCAGTGCGGTCAACCGTATGACGCAGTCCGCGCCACAGTGACTCGACCTGCTGAAATTCCGGATGATGCATAACTTCATCAAGTTGACGGCTAATCTGGTGATCAAGCCCGGCAATCTGCTGATCTAAAAGGTTCTTATCAAGCCTTTCAACTTTCTGACCTGATTTCGTCATCACCTGCATGAAAACCTGCATTGCCGCTGTGATGCGTTCATCGGCGGAGACATCAGCCAGTGCGTTATTATCCTGGAATTGAGTGATAGCACCCAGTTTCGTCACCGGCGTTAAATTGATCTTTTCAAACAATGACGCATAAACGCCATCCGAAGGCGCCGTTTTAAGTACCGTCGCAGTCCCATGCGCTGATTGTGTTTCATTATTTACAGACATCGGCATTCTCTCTGTTAATCCACTAAAATAAGCGCTCTGTTTCACTCCGCAGAAACAAGGGCATTCAGTGCTGCTTTTAACCCTTTTCTCAGGGCAGGGGCTTTTAAAACGGACTCAAACAATTTTCGAAACCCGGTGTTGTCCATCAGATGGGATTTTAAATCACGCAGCAGATTTCTCATTGCCAGCATGGCGCGTAATGGTGGGATCTGTTTCGCTATCGCTTCAGGTTCGCCGTCTTTAATTCCAAAGAAAATGAGGCGTATATTTTCTTCTGAACCGTCACCTGTTAGCATGTTAAGAACTGAGTAGCTGATTTCAGGCTTCCACTCAGAAAGTAGTTTATCAAAATTTAATTTATTAATGGTGTTAACGCGAGCCTTCGGTATCTCGCTTTGGAAGGTCGATTCAGCCATTTCATTCCTTTAATGCTTAACGATTATGACAGATCTCACCGCACTTGTTTACAAAAGCATGATAGAGCAAAACTATTATTGAGATCAAATTGATAAATCATAATTTTTCATTAGAAATTATTATAATAATCACCTAAATTTTAACGAAAAACATGCCATTGATAGTGCGATTAATCTAATTATTAATGTTTAACCAGAACTTTTAACTATAATGAAATAAACGGATAGCTAAATATTTCGTAGATGAAATTAAATTGATTTAAATCATGATCAATTGATTGTCCTACCAGGACAGGCTTCGTAGGGGAATGAGAGGAAAATAATGCTATTTTCTGATATTTAAAAAGGTGGGGAAAATTTCCAGGAAATACTCCTGAGGTCGTATGGCTGGCAATCCGGGCATGGACAGTGTCGCTGAGGGACTGGCGTATGGCGATGAGTCGCTTTATTATCGAGTTCGGTCACCGTCCGGACGGTCACTTCTGAGAAAAGGCATTGACACAGAATCGTGTGCAGGGCCGAAAAAAACGTTTCAGCCATTGATGCCGCACCAGCCGCAAAAGTTATAAAACAATTCACTTATGGAGTCATTTGCCATGTATCATGATCAGTTAATATGCCCTGCTTCTTTCCCGTGGCGATTTGTCAATATCATTGCCAGTCATAGCCATATTATTGAAGTCATGTTTTCTGATACAGCACAGCAATGCAACCCTAACGAGCTGACCCAGCAATGCAAAGAGCAATTAATGCAATATTTCTTTAAACAATTAACCTCATTTTGTTTACCGATCATATCACAGGGCTCTCTGTTCGCATCGTCAGTCTATAACGAGTTAATCCGCACCGAGTATGGCTCGACTAAAACATATAAAGAAATTGCCATCGCACTGGGTTCAGAAAAGAAATCACGCGCTGTTGGTCATGCCTGTTCACAAAACAGAATATCGATTATCGTGCCATGTCATCGCATAATAAGTAGCAACGGGAAACTGACTGGGTACACCGGCGGAACAGAAACTAAGAAATGGCTTATTAATCACGAGAAATCAACATCATTCTGCAACCAGGCACCATAGAAACAGGATGTTGCCAGGCGTATCATTGCTTCATTATGATGACCGTTCACCATTAAATCCCCTATCCTGCGGAAATACATGAGGTCGTCTTCCCTTCCTTGCTGTCAGATACCTCAGCAACTTAGACGTACTATTTATGACGTATCAGAAGAAAAAAAGCAAAACAGGGGGTCGACGCTGAAATTGTCAGCAGTCAGACGCAATGAGTTAATTCTACCTTTGACAAGCGTGCTCCCCCCCGTTACTATGCGCCTCGTTCAAACGATTCCTCTGTAGTTCAGTCGGTAGAACGGCGGACTGTTAATCCGTATGTCACTGGTTCGAGTCCAGTCAGAGGAGCCAATTTAAGGAAAGCAGACGTTCACTGACGTCTGCTTTCTGCATTTCTATCAATTGGTTATCCCCCTTCAGTCGTTCACCCTCGTTCACTAAAAACCACTCGAAGCCATATCATTTTGATGGTAAAAATGCTGGTAATGCTGGTTCGATTAGCCTTTTACCAACAATCGAGGGGATGTTTTCATGTCACTGACTGATATTAAAGCAAAAAATGCCAAACCCCTTGAGAAGGAATACAAACTTACTGATGGCTTTGGTATGTTCCTTCGCGTTACCCCGAGGGGTTCCAAATACTGGCAAATGGCTTACCGCTTCGACGGGAAGCAAAGACTCTTCTCTGGCGGAGGCGGCAGCGATACTGGTACTGCGAAAAAAGCTCAGGGATTACTACGGGGAAACGGACGGGGACGACTGACACCTGCACATGAGCGTCAGCTGTTCATCCGGTGGATTAATGAGGCTGTCGCCGCAGGAGTCCGGCGCAGGGTTGCCTGCCGGGAGGTCAGTCTGAGTCTGCGGACATGGAGAAGATGGCAAAAAAGTCCGGAAGATGGCCGTCAGACCGGTACCGGTTAACCGCCTGAGCGCTGAGGAAGAGCAGCAGATACGGGAGATATGTCATCAGCCTGAATATGCCAGTCTGCCGCCGTCGCAAATCGTGCCGCGTCTGGCAGACAAAGGCATTTATCTGGCGAGTGAATCGACCTTTTACCGCATACTGCGTCGTTCCGGCGAGGTTCACCGGCGGGGACGTCAGGCCCGGCGGCAGAAGGTGGCCGCCCCGACGACCTTTACGGCGACAGGGCCCTGCCAGGTGTGGACATGGAACATCACCTGGCTGCCCTCTGTGGTGAGTGGCCGCTGGTATTATCTGTATCTGATAACCGACCTGTACAGCCGGAAAATCACGGGTTACGAAGTGCATGAGACAGAAAGCGGTGAACAGGCAGCCGCCCTGATGCAGCGCAGTGTGATGCGGGAAGGCTGCTGGCGACAGCCACTGGTCCTGCACGCCGATAACGGTCCGGCGATGAAATCGCAGACGCTGCAGGTGAAACTGCATGAGCTGAATATCACACCATCCCACAGCCGGCCACGGGTGAGTAATGATAATGCGTATGTGGAATCGCTGTTCCGGACGCTGAAGTATGTGCCGCAGTGGCCATCATCGGGGTTCCGGACGCTGAAGTATGTGCCGCAGTGGCCATCATCGGGGTTCAGGACGCTGAAGTATGTGCCGCAGTGGCCATCATCGGGGTTCAGGACGCTGGAGGATGCCCGTACCTGGGTGGAGAAATTTACCCGGTGGTATAACGAAGAGCACCGTCACAGTGGAATACGCTATGTCACGCCAGCAGAACGGCATCGTGGTGAAGACAGGGCTCTGCTGAAACAGCGTGATGAACATGTTTTACAGTTATCGTGGCACCTTTCTGTGGATTACAGCTCATCAAGAAAGGTTTTATCCAGTTGTCCGCAGGCGCGTTTCAGGGTGTCTGCTAATGCCTGGTAATCGGGGGTTCTCTCTACCGGTGCCAGCGCCTGGCCTGCCAGCTGTAATTTATCACGTACCTGATAAAACCAGTTCAGCAGCGAGGGGGGTAATGGTGTTACTGACCGTTTACCCAGCCACCATAGCCCCTGCAAGGGGAGACTGAGCGCAAACAGTGCGGTGGTTACCGCCAGGGCGAGCGACCCACCGAGGGCGATTTGCCAGCATAATGTAAAAACCGCCAGCGGTGGCATGAAGCGAGTGGCATAAACGGTAGCACGAATAATTCGATTTTCAGCAAATACCGGAGCAAGGCGTTTATCCAGCGGCCAGCTCTTTGCATAGTGCTGACCACGGCGAAACAGGCTAAAAAAACCCGTGGCGTGATTATCAAAGCCTGACATGATTACCTCTCAACTTTAAATACAAAAATTAAACTATTCACACAAAAATTATCACGACAGATAACAATATCAAAAATATTTGTCAGCCATAATCGCGATCAGGTATCCTGTTAGCACCTGAAAGCGCACTCAGATTCCGTTATTATCGCACAGTTTACCATCGTTTTAACATCACCCGGAATGACGGAAAATGAGAGGCGTCTTTTCATCGTGCCCAGAAGCAGAATAAGGCATGATACGCATCATAAAATGTTGTTGCCTTACTGTATTATCATAGGCGGCTCTTTGACTTTTTTAGCCATATACCATAAATAAGGTACTGCCATGTCGAGTAAGTTAGTACTGGTTCTAAACTGCGGTAGCTCCTCACTGAAATTCGCGATTATCGATGCCCTGACCGGCGATGAATATTTGTCAGGTCTGGCCGAATGCTTCCACCTTCCTGAAGCACGGATTAAATGGAAGATAGAGGGTGGCAAACATGAAGCTCCGTTAGGTGCGGGTGCCGCTCATAGCGAAGCACTTAACTTTATCGTTAACACGATTCTGGTACAAAAACCTGAACTGTCTGAACAGCTGGTGGCCATCGGTCATCGTATTGTTCACGGCGGCGAAAAATACACCCACTCGGTCGTGGTTGACGATACGGTGGTTCAGGGAATAAAAGATGCCTCTTGTTTCGCGCCTTTACATAATCCCGCCCATCTGATCGGTATCGCCGAAGCATTAAAATCCTTCCCACGGCTGAAAGATAAAAACGTGGTGGTGTTTGATACCGCATTCCACCAGACGATGCCGGAAGAGTCCTATCTGTACGCTTTACCTTATAAACTCTATAAGGATCACAGTGTTCGCCGCTATGGCGCACATGGCACCAGCCACTATTACGTCACTCAGCAAGCGGCTAAGGCCCTTAACAAACCGGTTGAGGATCTCAATATCATCACCTGCCATCTCGGCAACGGTGGCTCTGTCGCCGCTATCCGTAATGGCGAATGTGTTGATACCTCAATGGGGCTGACTCCACTGGAAGGCCTGGTGATGGGGACACGTTGCGGTGATATCGATCCGGCGATCGTCTTCTATCTGCATGATGCGCTGGGCATGAGCGTTGATGATATCAACAAAATGCTTACTAAAGAGTCGGGGCTGCTGGGGCTGACTGAAGTGACCAGTGATTGCCGCTATGTTGAAGACAACTATCAGCAAAAAGATGACGCCAAACGGGCCATGAATGTTTATTGCCACCGTCTGGCAAAATATATCGGCGCGTATACCTCCCTGATGGATGGCCGTCTGGATGCGGTTATCTTTACCGGTGGGATCGGTGAAAACGCCGCTATGGTGCGTGAGTTGTCACTGAATAAACTGAAGCTGCTGGGTTTTGAAATCGACCATCAGCGCAACCTGGATGCACGTTTTGGCAAATCCGGCTTTATCAATAAAGAAGGCACCCGCCCGGCGCTGGTGATTCCGACTAATGAAGAGCTGGTTATCGCACAAGACGCTTATCGTCTGACCGCGTGATCCCACACCGCCAGCCTGTAAGCTGGCGGTGCTGTTTTATCTCCCGCCGAATGCTGGCGGTTATCAACAAGGAGATATCGTGTCCCGTATCATTATGCTGATTCCAACCGGAACCAACGTTGGCCTGACCAGTGTCAGTCTCGGTGTTATCCGCGCTATGGAACGTAAAGGTGTTCGTTTAAGCGTTTTTAAACCGATCGCACAGTCCCGTGCTGGCGATGATGCGCCTGATCATACCACCACCATTATCCGCGCCACTTCCGACCTTCCTGCGGCTGAGCCTCTGAAAATAAGCCATGTTGAGTCGCTGCTCTCCAGCAATCAGAAAGATGTGCTGATGGAAGAGATCGTGGCTAATTACCATGAAACGGCACAGAATGCCGAAGTGGTGCTGGTAGAGGGGTTGGTTCCCACCCGGAATCATCAGTTTGCCCAGGCGTTAAATTATGATATTGCCAAAACGCTGAACGCAGAAATTGTCTTTGTTATGTCACAGGATTCTGAAACTCCTGAGCAACTGAAAGAACGTATCGCATTGACCCGTAATAGCTTCGGTGGTGTCAGAAACAGCAATATCATCGGGGTTATTATTAACCGCCTGAATGCCCCGGTTGATCCGCAAGGCTGCCCGCGCCCGGATCTGTCTGAAATCTTCGATGAAGCTTCCCAGAGCAATGCGGTACATCTCGACCCGAATCAGTTGGGTCTTGATGGCACGCTGCCTGTTCTTGGCGCGATACCGTGGAACATCGATTTGATCGCCACCCGGGCGATTGATATGGCGCATCACCTGGATGCCACCATCATCAATCAAGGGGATATTGATACTCGCCGCCTGAAATCCGTCTCCTTCTGCGCACGCAGTATCCCGCACATGCTGGAACACTTCCGTGCCGGTTCGTTGCTGGTCACTTCGGCTGATCGTCCTGATGTGCTGGTCGCCATTTGTCTTGCAGCGATGAATGGCGTTGAAATTGGCGGCGTATTGCTGACCGGCGGCTATGAAATGGACCCACGGATCAGCAAACTCTGCGAGCGGGCATTCGCCACCGGTCTGCCGGTCTTTATGGTCAAAACCAATACCTGGCAAACCTCACTGAATCTGCAACGTGTTAATCTGGAAGTGCCGTCGGACGATCATGAACGTATTGAGAAAATTCAGGAGTTCGTCGCCGGTTACATTAATGCTGACTGGATCGAGTCGCTCACGGCTACCTCTGAACGTAGCCGCCGTCTCTCACCACCGGCCTTCCGCTATCAGCTGACCGAGCTGGCACGTAAAGCTGGTAAACGGGTGGTCTTGCCGGAAGGCGACGAGCCCCGTACCGTTAAAGCGGCCGCTATCTGTGCCGAGCGTGGGATTGCTACCTGTATATTGCTCGGCAACCCCGATGAAATTCAGCGTGTCGCAGCGGCACAGGGGATTGAGCTAGGCAGCGGTATCGAAATTATCGATCCAGCGGTGGAGCGTGAGAAATATGTTGGCCGTCTGGTCGAACTACGCAAGAACAAAGGCATGACCGAAACCGTAGCCCGTGAGCAGCTGGAAGATAATGTAGTGCTCGGTACACTGATGCTGGAGCAAAACGAAGTCGATGGTCTGGTGTCTGGTGCAGTACACACCACCGCCAATACCATTCGTCCGCCGTTACAGCTGATTAAAACCGCGCCCGGCAGCTCTCTGGTTTCCTCTGTGTTCTTCATGCTGTTGCCTGAGCAGGTTTACGTTTATGGTGACTGCGCCATCAATCCTGATCCGACCGCAGAACAACTGGCTGAAATTGCGATTCAGTCTGCTGAGTCCGCGATTGCGTTCGGTATCGAACCGCGTGTTGCGATGCTCTCTTACTCAACCGGTAACTCGGGTGCGGGCAGTGATGTCGAGAAAGTGCGTGAGGCCACCCGTCTGGCGCAGGAAAAACGCCCCGATTTGATGATCGATGGCCCACTGCAATACGATGCCGCTGTAATGGCAGATGTCGCGAAGTCCAAAGCACCGAATTCACCGGTGGCTGGCCGCGCTACCGTCTTTATTTTCCCGGATCTGAATACCGGTAATACGACTTATAAAGCGGTACAGCGTTCTGCCGATCTGATTTCTATCGGCCCGATGTTGCAGGGGATGCGTAAACCGGTGAATGATTTATCGCGTGGCGCGCTGGTTGATGATATCGTCTATACTATTGCATTGACAGCAATCCAGGCTTCTCAGCAGCACTAAGTCTGTTATCGGGTCGTGACCCGATAACGGCAATCAAAACAGTGGCGGATGACCGTATCTACCGCCACTGTTTTTATCGAAACCCATCAGCATAACAACAGTTCATGAGCCGCAGAGACAATGTCATGCGCTGTCAGCCCATACTCTTTTTGCAAAAAGTCTTGTGTTCCCACCTGCCCATAACGCCCTTTGACGCCTACCCGGCGCATGATCACCGGACAGTTTTCCACCAGCACTTCTGCCACCGCTGATCCCAGTCCGTTATGAATGCTGTGATTTTCACAAGTCACTATCCGTCCGGTTTTTTCCGCGTAGTGTTGTATCAGCAGCTGGTCGATCGGTTTCAGGGTGAACATATCGATAACCGCGGCGCTCACCCCTTCCTGCTCAAGCAGCTCAGCCGCTTCTCGCGCCTCTGCAACCATAATACCATTCGCAATCAACGTAATATCGTCGCCATCCCGTAGTACGTTGCCTTCACCAATCGTAAAAGTCGAACCGGGAGCGTAAACGCATGACGCGAGCTGGCGGATAGTACGGACCCAATAGAAGCCATCCAGCGCAATCAGCTGGCAGAGGATATCAGCGAACATGACTGCATCGGTCACTTCCAGCACCACCGAGTGAGCCAGCCCACGGACAATGCCCATATCTTCAAACGACATGTGCGCACCACCATGATAACCCGCTGTCACTCCGGCATCCGAAGCAATAACTTTCACGTTGCTGTGTTGATAGTCGAGCGACATAAACAGCTGGTCGATACAGTGACGACTGGCGAATGCGGTGAAGAGATGGACGAACGGCTTACGGCCTGTCAGCGACAATCCGGCCGCGGTGCCAATGATATTAGCCTCCATGATCCCGCAATTAATAATATGGTGGGGATATTGCTGCGCGATATCTTTCATCTCCATCGCACTCATCTGATCCGCTTCGAGTGCGATAACAGCCGATCCCGGCCCTATCTGTTGCGAAATAAAATGGGTATAGACCTGGTACATTGCCATGCTGTCTTTCTGTCCTGCTGCTACAACCTTAATCATGATCCCTCATTCTCCAGTTCCAGTTGCCGGATGGCGTCATTCAGTGCTTGTGTCATTTCGCGCGTCAGATACAGATGGTGGGCATTAGCAGATTGTTCCAGACAAGGCACCCCCTGCCCGAGGATCGTATCAAGGATAACGACCCGTGGCCGACCATCCGCAATCACTGGCGGAGCGGTAATTTCCAGTAACCCGACGATATCGTCACCTTTGACGGTCATCACATCAAAGCCAAAGGCCCGAAACTTTCCCTCCAGATCAAAAGGGTAGATAATTTCTTCCAGTTCACCACTGCATTGCCGTTTATTCCAGTCAATGAAGATCATCAGATTATTTAACCGATGATGGGCAATAAACTGGAAGGCTTCCCAGCACTGCCCTTCATTCAACTCACCATCACCGACAATACAGAACACGCGATTGATCCGTTGCGCCAGCTTATGTGATAAGGCGATACCACCCGCAATTGAGATGCCCTGCCCCGGTAACCCGGTGGTGACATCGACACCACGGGTTTTAAGACGATCCGGATAAGCGGGTAAATTTGTTCCGTCACGATTTAGCGTACGGAGTTCCGTCAGCGGAAAGTAGCCTTTGAGCGCCAGGGTACTGTAGAGCGCTGGACCGGCATGGCCTTTCGACAGGACAAAATAATCCCGTTCCGGCCAGTCCGGTTGTGCCGGGTTGATTTCCATCACAGCACCGTAGAGTACCGCGAGTATTTCGACGATCGACATACAACCGCCATAGTGACCCGAACCACGTTCGGTTAACATTTTGAGTGTTGTCACACGAATATCACGCGCCAGTTGCGTCACTTTTTTCACGGTCATCATGGTTTGCCTGTACGTTTCACTCGGTGATGCGTTTTTTAGCCAGCAGATTACCGACCACCAGCAAGGCGAATATCGCGATCACCAGCCCGCTAATCGCCAGTGGCGAGAGGTAGTGCGCCAGATGACCCAGCACAATCCCCACCGCGCCAAAATCGGCATCGGAAAAAGTAGTATTGTTAAAACCTATAGCACCTAATACCGGTAACAGTAAAACCGGCAGGAAAGTTATCAGCAAACCATTGGCGAATGCACCGATAATGGCACCACGTCGTCCCCCTGTCGCATTACCAAATACGCCAGCGGTCGCACCGGTAAAAAAGTGTGGCACGACCCCAGGCAGAATCAGCACCGCGTGCATTTTTCCGAGCACGAACAATCCGGCCAGCCCACCGAGGAAACTGGAGAGAAAACCGATCAATACCGCATTGGCGGCATAGGGATAGACGATCGGGCAGTCCAGCGCCGGACGGGCATTCGGCACCAGTTTTTCAGAAAAACCGGTAAATGCAGGAACAATTTCTGCGAGGATTAAACGCACCCCTTGTAAAATAATGAACACCCCGGCAGCAAAAGTAATCGCCATAATAATGGCGTACACCAGATAATTTTGTCCCTGGCTAAAGTGGGTTTCGACATATTCACGCCCGGCACTGATCACCATAATCAGATAGATAATCATCATGGTCAGCGAGATGGAAATCGCGCTGTCACGCAAAAAACTTAAATTTTTCGGCAGGTTGAGTTCTTCCGTAGAGCGAGAACCTTTCCCGCAGAGGCTCCCCAGCCAGCCGGAGAGGATATAACCGAGCGTACCGAAATGCCCTAAGGCAATATCATCACTGCCGGTGATACGTTTCATATAATGCTGAGCCAGCGCCGGAAAGAAAGCCATGATCATGCCCAGAATCAGCGCACCGATGAATATCTGTCCTATGCCATCAAAACCGGCAACCGTCAGGATCACACTGATCATACAAGCCATATAAAATGTGTGGTGTCCGGTGAGAAAAACATATTTCAGACAGGTAAAACGCGCGACGATGAGATTAACCATCATACCCAGTGCCATAATCAATGCTGTCGCCGATCCATATTTTTCCAGCGCAATCGAAACAATCGCTTCATTATTAGGAATGATCCCCTGAATATTAAACGCATGTTCAAACATATCGCCCAGTGGATTTAATGCACCGATCAGTACCGTTGCCCCACCGCCTAATACAATAAATCCAAGAATAGTTTTAATCGTGCCTTTTACCACATCAGAAAACGATTTTTTCTGTGCCAGCAGCCCCGTTAAGGCAATAACACCGACCAGAATTGAAGGAACCTTAAGAATATCAACAACAAAATTCAACGCTTGCAGGATAAACATAGTCACCTCACCTATCGCTAAGCGCCTGGTCCACCAGGCGCTAATATTATTGTTTATCGAACCATGCCTGTAATTGTGCTTCAAGTTCATTAATATCAATAAGATTCTTAATCACGATAAGCTGTTTTTCCGGCACGCCAGCGCTGGCCGCAATATCTTTGGCCATGACGAACAGATCCGCCGCCTCGGGGGTTGCGGATGAGAGATCGGCGTGTTCTACTTCGGCTATAATATTGAGCTTTTTCAGTACTTTCTTAATATTCATTTCAATTAAAAAACTACTGCCCAGACCCGAACCACAAATTGCCATAATTTTCATTATTATCACCTTGTTGAGTTACCGGCATCTGTACCTCATTCACAGACAGTACATTGCCGCTACCTGATTGACATCGGGATACGCGAATATTGTCAGTGCCTGTCACTAAATAGCTTATATGGACAGACAACAGAGACAGATAAAATAAATCAGAACTGTGCGATTATGTTTATTATTTCTTCCCGCGTGGAAGCCTGGTGGAGTTTCTCCAGCGCTTGATCACTGGAAAAAAGTTCTGCGAGCGCAGTCAGCATCGTAATATGACTATGCTTATCGACAGCACATAGCATGATAATAACGTCCACAGGGTCACACTCCTCACTACCAAAAGCGACGCCTTGTTGTAGCTTGAGCAAAGAAAGCCTGGGAGCGTTAACCCCCTCTTCAGGCCGTGCATGGGGCATTGCCAGTCCTGGAGCCAGAACATACCACGGCCCCAGCTTTTTATGTTGCTGAATAATAGCCGTCATATATTCAGGCTTAATCAGTCCCGCCTGTAACAACGGTCGGGCACAAATCGCCAGCGCCTGTTGCCAGTCGTCAACACTATCCCGCAGCGTAATAGTGGTATCAGAAATCCATTTTTCCAGCATCTTATCGCCTCTTCACCTACGATCAGTGAAAAAACTTTAGGCAAGGTACTGATGATTAACTGCGATAAAAGTCACAAAGATAACGCGACCATAAGATAATAGTTCAAACCGGTTATGGCGCTATTGATCCGCGCTTGATCAAGCCTGAAAAACGCTATAAATAAATGACTGTGCGGGTATTCGGCAAAAAGCAGCAGGCTGTGAACAGTCAATCGATGACCCATACTGTTTACAGCCGCAGCGGAACGGGAACTGGCAGAGGGAAATTTTATTCTACCGGACTGACGTTATCTGCCTTTGGTATTTCATTGCTGGCATTACGGGTCATCCACAGACTCAGTGCTTTTAAAGAGTCAGGGGTAAATTCATCGCCACGCGCGTTGATCTCTTCCGCACTCAGCCAGCATACGTCACTGATTTCATCCTCCTGCAAAGCAAACGGCCCATGTGAAACACAACTAAACAGGCTTCCCCAGACCCGGCAGTGGGCATCTTCATAGTAAAACTGACCATGATCGGCAAAGGGGACATCGGCGATCCCCAGCTCTTCTTCTGCTTCCCGACGCGCTGCATCCAGTCGTGATTCCGCTGTCCATACCACCCCCCCTGCCGTCGCATCCAGCATACCCGGCAAATAATCTTTTGTTTCCGTGCGACGCTGGACAAGAATTTTCCCCATTCCATCATGCACGACGATATAGGTGGCACGATGGATCAGGCACTGAGCACGCATTTGCCTGCGGCTACACTGGGCAATCACCTCATTCTCTTGATTAACAATATCTATCCATTCAATATCTGGCAAAGCCTGCTGTTCCATTAACCGGGATCCCTGTTCTTAGCGTCCTTCCGGTACAGCCAGCCTGGATAGCGACAGTACGGACAAACCCCAGCGTACCGGGAGTACGTGAGGTTTTCGGGCACTGTCCTGGGCCAGAATGGCAAGTACAATAGCCTGACAGGATCGACGCTGAGTGTTATTATGATGGTATTTAACGAATATCAATCTGTGTCTGCTTTATCCGCTGTTGCGGGCTCCTCTATCGGGTGCCGACGCTGTCTGATCAAAATAATCCGTAAAATAGCTCTGGTCTGTCGGGTTCTAAATTACGAGTTAATCGTCACCTCTGCAATAAGTTGATTACTATCCAGTGCTAAAACTTGCAGGTGGTCACGTTCCAGAACACCATAACTGGCCGGAAAACCGCCTTTAGGAATGCTGACCGAGCCGGGATTAAAGAAAAAAACATCTTCTTTTTTACTGGCTTGTGGAATATGCGTATGGCCATAAATCAGCACATCTCCGGCAGCCAGCGGCGGCAGTTTTTGCGGATGATACAGATGCCCGTGAGTCAGAAACAGGCGATAGTGTTCACTTAATACCTGCTGCCAGGGAGCGGTGATGGGAAAATGGAGCAGCATCTGGTCAACTTCGCTGTCACAATTACCGCGTACCGCAATAATCCGTGATGCCAGACTGTTGAGCCTGTCGGCAACATCAGCGGGAGCATAACCGGCAGGCAGCGCATTACGTGGCCCATGATTAAGCACATCGCCCAGAATAACCAGCCACTGCGCGTCATTTTGCGCGAATCGTTCAAGGATACGTTCCGTTGCGGGCAGGGAACCATGAATATCCGATGCAAACATCAGTTTCATCTTTTCTTTCTTCTCCATCTTTCTGGCTCGGAAGCATTGATAATAAACGGTAACAGCAACCCTGGTGCGGTACAATGGCGCGATCATAAAATAGTGGCGTTATCTTCGCGTCTGAATCGCCTTCTGGCGCTATCATAAGCAGATAGCCGATAAAATCCGCACTCAGGAGGGAACGATGAAAATACTGATAACAGGGGGGACCGGGCTTATCGGTCGGCATCTGATCCCCCGTTTGCTGGCCTCCGGCCATCAGGTCACTGTATCGACACGCGATCCCGAAATTGCACGTGGCCGCATCGATAACCGGGTGATGTTGTGGCGAGCGTTCGAAGGTCAGTCTCATCTGAATGGCATCGATGCGGTTATCAATCTCGCCGGTGAACCGATTGTTGATAAACGCTGGACCACAAAACAAAAACAGCGGCTTTGTCATAGTCGCTGGGACATCACACAACAGCTGGTGGCGCTATTCCAGGCCAGCACCCAGCCCCCCGCGATACTGATTAGCGGCTCCGCTATCGGCTACTATGGCGATAGCGGCGATAAGGTGGTGACGGAAGCGACGCCACCGGTAGATGATTCATTGCCTCACAGGCTATGCGCACGCTGGGAACAGCTCGCACTTGAAGCACAGAGTCAGCACACGCGCGTCTGTCTGCTGCGTACCGGCATTGTGCTGGCACCGGATGGCGGCATGGTGACTAAACTGGCACCGCTCTTCAGATTCGGTTTTGGCGCTGCGCTGGGGGATGGCAGACAATATCTGCCGTGGATCCATATTGATGATATGGTCAGTGGCCTGTTATGGCTGCTGAATCATCATTCAGAGGGCCCTTTTAATCTGGTCTCGTCACATCCGGTACGTCATCAGCAGTTCATCAATGCGCTCGGCCATGTGCTGAATCGCCCTGCCTTTCTGCGTGTTCCCGCTATCGTCATGCGCATGCTGATGGGGGAGTCGGCGATACTGTTGCTCGGGGGACAACAGGCATTACCCGAGCGACTGATCGCTGACGGATTTGCTTTCCGCTGGTGCAATCCCGAGGAGGCATTACGGGATCTCTTGCGCTAAGCGCTTCGTCAGGCGCTATCCGGCGAACGATCTCCCCCTCCTCAGGCTATCTCGATCGTTTCCGTTGCGCTCTGGCAGATAAGGGGAGTCCTTTCACTTCAGCGCCCCTTTCAGGAACTGTTGTAAACGTGGGCTTTTCGGCTGGTTGAAAAGAACATCCGGATGCCCCTCTTCTTCGATCTTGCCCTGGTGCAAAAAGATGACATGTGTTGAGACATGGCGAGCAAACTCCATTTCATGGGTCACCACCACCATCGTTTTGCCCTCTTCTGCCAGTTGCTGCATGATACGCAGAACTTCGCCCACCCGTTCAGGGTCGAGTGCTGAGGTCGGCTCATCAAATAACAGCACATCCGGCTCCATCGCCAGGGCGCGGGCAATAGAAACACGCTGCTGCTGACCACCTGAGAGGTGTACCGGATATTGATTGTATTGTTGCGCATCAATGCCGACTTTTTGCAAATATTTTATTGCCCGCTCACGGGCCACCTGTTTTTTGAGCCCCAGCACCTGTATCGGCGCTTCCATCACATTTTCCAGCGCAGTCATGTGGCTCCACAGGTTGAAATGCTGGAATACCATCGACAGTCGGGTACGCAGTAACTGTAACTGTTTCTTATCCGCTACTTTTAGCTGACCATCACCATCGCGCACCAGTTCGATATTCTGGCCATTGACCGCCAGTGTTCCGGCACTGGGTTTTTCCAGAAAATTAATACAGCGTAATAAGGTACTTTTACCGGAACCGGATGAACCAATGATGCTGATAACGTCACCCGCCTGTGCGCGTAACGAGACCCCTTTTAACACTTCATGCTCACCATAACGTTTATGGAGATCAATAACATTTAGTTTATTGTCAGACATAGCATTCTCAATGTGTCGAAGAAGGTTTTACATGCTGTAACCAGCGCTTTTCCGCTTTACGAAACAGGCTAATCAGCACATACGAAATCATTAAGTAGAGTACTGCGGCGATCCCAAAAGCGGTAAATGGCTGAAATGTTTCTGAATTAATATCTCTGGCAATTTTCAGTAAGTCCGGCACGGTGGCGGTAAACGCCAGCGCCGTGGAGTGCAGCATCAGGATCACTTCGTTACTGTATGCCGGTAATGCGATACGCAGCGCCGCAGGCATAATAATACAACGATACAGCTTGATAACCGGGAAACCATACGCCCGTGCGGCTTCTATTTCTCCAGGCGAAACGGAACGAATCGCACCGGCAAAAATTTCGGTCGTATAGGCACAGGTGTTCAGGGTTAATGCCAGGATCGTACAGTTGAGGCCACTGCGAAAAAAGGCATTCAGTAACTCGTTCCCTTTGACTATTTCCAGCGTATACATGCCGGAATAAAAGATCAGCAGTTGTACATACAGCGGTGTACCACGGAAAACATAAGTAAAAAGCCAGATCGGAAACCGAATATATTTATTGTCACAAACCCGCCCGATAGCGAGGAATATGGCCAGCACGCCCCCCATCACCACCGAAGAAATCAGTAGCCATAAGGTGACCGCGAGACCGGTAAAACGATACCCGTCACTCCATAACAGGGGTTGCCAGTACTCGCGAATAATCTCAATCACAATTCAGCTCTCCTGACACCCACCGAGTAACGGCGTTCCAGTAACAGTAAGACCCCATTGGAAAGCGTAGTAAAGATAAGATAAATCCCGCCACAAACCACCGCAAAGTAGAACGAATGCCAGGTGCTTTTGCCAGCCAGTTGCGTGGTCTTAACAACATCATCCAGCCCCAGCAGTGAAACCAGCGCCGTCGCCTTGAGGATCACCAGCCAGTTATTGCCAATACCCGGTAATGCATAGCGCATCATCGCCGGAAAGAGGATCCGGCGAAAAGTCTGCCCGTGACTGAGACCAAATGCCGTTGCCGCTTCAATATGCCCTTTCGGCACGGAAAGAAAAGCCCCACGGAACGTTTCCGTAAAGTAAGCGCCATAGATAAAACCGAGCGTGATGATCCCGGCGCTCATCGGGTCGATATCACATTGTGCGATCCCCAGCGCATCGGTCAGCATGTTGAGGGCGACCTGCAAGCCATAGAAGATCAGTAGCATCAGCACCAGATCAGGTACACCACGAATTAAGGTGGTGTATCCTTCGAAAATCAGTGTCAGCGGGCGATAAGCGGAGAGTTTGGCCGCCGCACCGATCAGTCCAATAAGGACTGCCAGTACCACTGAACTCAGCGCTAACACCAGCGTAATCAATGCACCATGAAAAATAACTTGTGAATAGCCGTACAGCATCCCGTTTGCCTTATCTACCATCAATTGCGATGACCGAACGTCAGTGTACGTATAAAATAAAGGGAAGAGCAATTCATCCTGTTGGTTTTAGAAGAAAAAACATCATATTTTGCCCCAGTTTTTCCCTTTTGTTGCCTGATCGTTATCAAAATGACCTCTTTTCCGTGATTCATTCTCGGGTGACCATCTGTCTGTTGATTCATCACACGCCGTTATGACACGACCTGCATGACTTTTGCTCTGTTAACAACCGGCTATCGTGCCATGATTTCCACCCGTGCGGTCGGACATTCTCTCTGACAACCGTTTTTTGCGCAATCAAAATGCTGATCGCTCTACGGCGCCCTGCCAGCGGAGGAACAGATCCTGGGGCAGCGTGATATCAAACTGATCAATCAACCGATTGACGGTCTGGTTGATGATGTCATCAAGCGTGCGTGGGCGCTGGTAAAAAGCGGGCACAGGCGGCATGATAACCGCCCCCATCTCCGCTGCCTGCAACAGCAGACGCAAGTGACCGGGATGAAAGGGGGTTTCCCTGACGCAAAGTACCAGCGGGCGACGCTCTTTCAGTGTCACATCCGCTGCGCGCGTCAGCAACCCATCGGTATAGCTATGGACAATGCCGGAAAGCGTTTTTATTGAGCAGGGCGCGATCACCATCCCCGCAGTTTTAAACGAACCGGATGAAATCGTGGCGGCAATATCGCGTGGATCATGGACAACATCGGCCAGCGCCTGCACCTCGCGCAAAGTATAATCCGTTTCCAGCGCCAGTGTTTGTCGTGCCGCCTGGCTGATAACCAGATGCGTTTCCACATCAGTGATATCGCGCAAAACCGCAAGCAATCGCACGCCATAAATCGCGCCGCTGGCGCCAGAAATACCAATGATCAGTCGTTTCACCCTGAGCCTCCTGTTTTATGGCGCAGACTTTGCCGGAATATCATCACTGACGCAAGCCCATCAGCGCGATAGCGCAAAAAGACAAAAGCCCACTGTATCAGGCAGTGGGCGGGGAGGCGATAGTCAGAGACTACTATCTTTCGTTATACATTTCAGGGTTTTCCGCTTCATTTTGCCATTGCGCGCTTCTGGCTTCATCCTTGCGCAGTGAATCGAGATAATCGAGATATTGCTGATCGACATCCTGCGTTACATAGACACCATTAAACACCGAACACTCAAATTGCAGAATATCCGGATTTTCTGCCTTCACTGCAGCGATGAGATCATCAAGATCCTGAAAAATCAAACCATCCGCACCAATAATCCGGCAGATTTCATCCACTTCACGACCATGCGCAATCAGCTCACTGGCGCTTGGCATATCGATGCCATACACATTGGGAAAACGCACTTCGGGGGCGGCGGAAGCCAGATAGACTTTCTTCGCCCCCGCCTCACGGGCAATATCGATAATCTGTTCGGATGTATTCCCGCGCACGACAGAATCATCCACCAGCAGGACATTTTTATCCCGGAATTCCGCCCGGTTAGCATTCAGCTTACGGCGCACAGATTTGCGGCGCAGTTGCTGACCTGGCATGATAAATGTGCGGCCGACATAACGATTTTTTACCAGTCCCTGGCGGTAAGGCTTGTTGAGGATACGGGCAATTTCCAGCGCAATATCACAGGAGGTTTCCGGGATCGGGATCACCACGTCGATGTCATACTCTTCCCATTCGCGGGCAATTTTCTCGCCCAGTCGCGTTCCCATATTGACGCGCGCGCTATATACCGAGACCTTATCAATAAACGAGTCCGGGCGTGCAAGATAGACATATTCAAACAGGCAGGGATTATTGACCGGGTTTTGCGCGCACTGGCGGCTAAATAGCTGGCCTGATTCGTTAATATATATCGCCTCACCTGGCGCAACGTCACGCAAAAAATTAAAATCGAGGGTATCCAGCGCCACGCTTTCAGAAGCGACCATATACTCACGGCGGCCATCATCGGTCTCACGCTGACCTAACACCAGCGGGCGAATACCGTGGGGATCACGAAAAGCCACCATACCATGACCGATAATCATGGCGACACACGCATAAGCGCCACGAACCTGGCGATTAGTGGCCGCGATCGCAGCAAAAATATTATCGGCCGTCAGGGGATAGTGATGGTAATTATCCAGCTCGCTGGCAAAGACATTCAGCAGCACTTCAGAATCAGAGGTAGTATTGATATGACGGCGTTTTTCTTCAAACAGTTTTTTGCGTAATGGATGGGCGTTGGTCAGGTTGCCATTATGCGCCAGCGTAATACCATAGGGCGAGTTAACATAGAAAGGCTGCGCCTCCGATGGCCCGGCACTGCCCGCCGTCGGATAGCGGACATGACCAATGCCCATATTACCCTGTAAACGTCGCATATGGCGTGCAGAAAAAACATCGCTGACCAGCCCGTTGGCCTTACGCAAACGAAAACAGTTACTGTCATCAATAGTGATAATACCTGCTGCATCCTGACCACGATGCTGAAGCACCGTCAACGCATCATAAATCGACTGGTTTACCGGCATGACACCGACAATACCGACAATACCGCACATAGGAAATTTCCTCGTTAAGCGACATCCCGCAACTTATGCTTTGGGTAGAAAAGCTGACGAACTTTGCAGATAGTCAAAAAGCCATCGGATAACGAAACCGAATTCCGGGATAAGCACCGACTTTTGCCACGCTTCACTTTTGGCCATCCCGGTAAAGCTATCGAGAAAGAACAAAATGGCAGCGACAATCAGCACCCCGCGTAGCGCACCAAAACAGATCCCTAATACCCTGTCTGTACCCGAAAGACCGGTTTTATTGACCAATGTGCCAATCACATAACTGACGACAGCACCGACAATCAGGGTAATGACAAAAAGTATCGCGATAGCCAGGCCATTGCGCACCAGTTGATTTTCAAAGCCCGTCAACCAGACCGCCAGATAACTGTAATAATGGCTGGCAATAAAAAAAGCACAGCCCCAGCTCACCAGCGATAACGCCTCACGGACAAAACCACGGATCAGGCTTACCAGACAGGAAAAAGCTATTACCGCAATAATGGCGTAATCAATCCAGACCATAATCATCCTATGATTGACGCCCGACCGTCAGGTTCGGACGCATTCTAACAGAAAACGAAAACGTTTGCGCAGAGATTTATTTATTTCAGATAATAAAAATTACGTTGAAAAAACAAGCTGATAAGGGCAGGTATCCCCTTCCCTGCAGGCGGCTAAATGAGCGATTAATCGGCTCATCCGCCGCCCCACATAACATTAATTCGGGCTATAACTCATAATCACCCCATTTAATCCACTAAGCTGATGTAGCTCGCCGAGTCGTTCTTTCAGCTTATCTTTCGACACATCAGGCCCGATGATAATCCGGGTGATCTGTCCCTGCACCGGTGTTGACGGAACAGTGTAAGCTTTAAATCCCGAGGCGCGTAAGCGGCTGACAATCTCATTCACTTTATCGGCGTTCTTCAGCGCCCCCAGCTGCACAACCCACGCCCTGCCAGTCGGTTGTGGGATCACCGCTGGTTTCGGCGGTACTGTTACCGGTGGTTTCGGCGGTGATGGCGGCACGGTCACCGGTGGCGGCGGTGCCACTTTATCCAGTGACTTCGGCTGAGGCGCGGGTTTATTGACTGACGAAGCAGCAGTAGCAGTAGCAGTAGCAGTAGCAGTAGCAGTAGCAGTAGCAGTAGCAGATGATGATGTTTTATCAGGCGCAGGCGATTTCGCGGGCGCGGGTTTATTATCAACCGCCGCTGGTTTCGGCTTTGGTGGCACCACTGCCGCCTGGGTCTGGATATTATCTAAATCTCTTTGGTTACCGGGTAGTTGCGAAGGGTCCAGTGAAGGGACAGCTTCATTGCCAGCCCGGACTTCTTCCGCCGCCCCTTCCGGGGGTTGGGCCGGTAAAGCCTGGGTTGCCGCAGGTAACATATCAGGCTCATCGCGATCATCCGGTTTAGGTACGAGTGGAATAGCAGCAAAATCATCCTGATAATGTTTTTTCTGACCATCAAGTAGCCCCGGCAAAATAATGACGCCCAGGGCTACCAGTACTATTGTACCCATTAAACGGTTCTGAAATTTACTGGCCACGTATTTTCCCCGACTCTATTTCTTCCATTACCTGTGCCACTGTATGGAATGATCCACACACCAGCACCGTATCTTCCGCCCTGGCCTCAGCCAGCGCCGCAGACCACGCCTGAGCGACATCGGCATAGGCCTTTCCTGCCGGTAAATGCGCCAGCAACTGTTGCGCTGTTGCGCCGCGCTCTTCTGCCAGCGATGCGCAATACCAGCAATCCACCTCGCTCATCAGATTTGCCAGTGTAGCGGCAATGTCTTTATCCTTTAGCATACCAATAACCGCCAGCACCCGCCCCGTTTTGGGCAGTTTTTTAACTTTCCCAGCGAGGTAAGCCGCTGCATGAGGGTTGTGTGCTACATCAAGGATCACACGCGGTGCCTGACTGATGATTTGAAAACGTCCCGGCAGCATGGCTTGTCGAATACCATCACGGATCGCCTGCTCACTGACCTTCAGCGAACTGGCTCGCAGGGCTGCCAGGGCGGTAGCGGCGTTCGGCAGCGGGATTTGTGGCAACGGCAAATCGGTCAGCATGCCCTGTTTATCACAGAATGACCAGCTGGTCGCCCCCGTGTCATAATGCCAGTCAACCCCGCACCGCTGTAACAGGGCACCGGTGTGTTGCGCCACCTCAGCAATAGAAGATGGCATATCCGGTTCACCGACGATCGCCGGTTTAGCGGCACGAAAAATACCGGCCTTCTCGCGTCCGATACTATCACGATCCGTGCCCAGCCACTGCGTATGATCGAGCGCAATACTGGTGATGACCGCCACATCAGAATCGACAATATTGGTGGCGTCCAGGCGCCCCCCGAGACCGACCTCCAGAATCACCACATCCCGTTGTGTCTGTTGAAACAGCCACAAGGCCGCCAGGGTGCTGAACTCAAAATAGCTCAGGGAGATCTCACCACGCGCGGCTTCAATTTCAGCAAAAGCGGCAGTATGTGCCGCCTCTGGTAATTCGCTGTTTTGCACCCGGATGCGTTCTGTATAGCGTAACAGATGTGGTGAACTGTAAACCCCCGTCTGATAACCGGCCGCCATCAGGATCGATTCCAGCATATGACAGGTAGTCCCTTTACCGTTGGTACCGGCCACGGTAAAGACAAAGGGAGCAGGTTGCTTGATTGCCATCCGCCGGGCGACTTCACTGACTCGGGTCAGCCCGAGGTCAATGGTCTTATTATGCAGATGCTCAAGATAGCAAAGCCACGCAGCCAGTGGCGACGTGGCCTGAGGTATCAGTTCTTTTTCCATGATATCTGCGAAAATTAACCGTAATGATGCGATAAAAAAGGGCAACACCTTCAGCGCGCCCTTTCAGATTATCAGGCTCCTGGCTCCTGATCCGGTATGATCGCTGTCGCTTCGTCATCATGTACCGTATTGGGATCAGGGGTCGGAAGATTCATTAGTTTTGCCAGAATCGTCGCCAGTTTCAGACGCATTTCCGGGCGACGGACGATCATATCAATCGCACCTTTCTCCAGCAGAAACTCACTACGCTGAAACCCGGCAGGCAGTTTTTCGCGCACCGTCTGCTCAATAACACGCGGCCCGGCAAAGCCAATGAGCGCTTTGGGTTCCGCGATATTGAGATCACCCAGCATCGCAAAACTGGCAGAGACACCGCCCATTGTCGGATCAGTCAATACCGAGATATAGGGCAAGCCACGTTGCTGCATTTTCGCCAGCGCGGCGGAGGTTTTGGCCATCTGCATTAATGACATCAATGCTTCCTGCATTCGCGCGCCACCGGATGCAGAAAAGCAGATCAGAGGACAGTTATCTTCCAGTGCCTGCTCTACGGCACGAACAAAACGCGCACCGACAACCGAGCCCATTGAGCCGCCCATAAAAGAGAATTCGAACGCCGCAGCAATGACCGGTATTTCATATAATGTCCCTTTCATCACCACCAGCGCATCTTTTTCGCCGGTCCCTTTTTGTGCCGCTGCCAGACGTTCCTTATACTTTTTTAAGTCACGGAATTTGAGAACATCTTTTGGCTCAAGATCACCGCCCAGCTCTGCCAGAGAACCCTCATCCAGCAGACTATGCAGGCGGTTACGCGCGGTCATCCGCATATGATGATCGCACTTCGGGCAAACCTCCAGGTTGCGCTCCAGCTCGGCACGATACAAGACCTGACCACAGCTATCGCACTTAGTCCATACCCCCTCAGGAATACTGACCTTACGGGTGGGAGTAATATTGCTTTTAATTCGTTCAATCCAGCTCATTGATAACCTTTCTGCCTGAACCTGGTCGATACCAGCTTTGTCGTCGGGAGCGATATCACGTTATTTTGCTCCCTACAGACCATGATTGTTGCACATTAAATCATAACATCCCGTAATATGGGATAAAAAAGTGATACATCTGCTCATATTTGCGCTTTCAGACGAGACTATCCGGCAAATAATCACGATATTATCGCCGACCCGCCGCGTACTTATGGCGCACAATCTCAACCCCTGCAGGCAGTACGGACAACACAATAATAGCGACAATCAGCAGCTTCAGGTTTTCCTGTACCACCGCTAAATCACCAAATAAATAACCCGCGTAGGTAAACAATACCACCCACAATAGCGCGCCCGCTACATTATATGCCGCAAAATAGCGCCAGGTCATATGCCCCATGCCAGCGACAAAGGGCGCAAAAGTTCGGATTATCGGCACAAATCGCGCCAGAATAATCGTTTTACCGCCATGACGCTCATAAAAAGCATGGGTTTTATCCAGATAGCTTTGGCGGAAAATTTTTGACTGCGGATGGCGAAACAGTTTGTCACCCAACCGTCGCCCGATGCTGTAATTCAGTGTATCGCCGATTATCGCGGCGCTGACCATCAGGAGAACCATCAGATGCACATTGAGATCATTGCCCGGCAGTGCTGACAACGCGCCAGCGACAAAAAGCAGTGAGTCTCCTGGCAGAAAAGGGGTGACCACCAGGCCAGTCTCACAGAATAAGATCAAAAATAAAATCGCATAAACCCAGATACCATAATCAGCCACCAGTTGTGCCAGATGGGCATCAATATGCAGAATAAAATCAATTAACAGCATCACCAGACTCATTTTTTATCACTCCATTTTTACTCGTCGGTGAGAAACAGCGGGCCCATCGGCATAACCGGAATAGCGTAATGTTCCGGATAGTCTACCGCGACCAGATATAGCCCTGCCGCTTTTGCCGTCGCGGCGGCCAGGGTTCGGTCTTTCGCGGCCAGCAGTTCCGCCAGCCAGCTCTCCGCCTGATTGCCGTTGCCTACTTCGAGCAGACTGCCAACAATATTCCTGACCATATGATGGACAAAGGCGTTGGCTTTAATATCGACAACCACATACCGACCATGACGGGTGATATCAATATGGCTGACATGACGCCACGGCGTGCGCGACTGGCACTGTACGGCACGAAATGAGCTAAAATCATGTTCGCCGATCAGGCAGCGGGCGGCACGTTGCATCTTGTCGCAATCAAGCGGCAGGTGATAATGGGTGACGCCCCGGCTTAATATCGCCGGGCGCAGGCGATGATTGTAGATAATGTAGCGGTAACGACGTGCCGTGGCACTGAAGCGGGCGTGAAAATCATCAGCCACCGGTTTTGCCCAGCGTACCGCAATATCACAGGGTAAATGGGCGTTGACACCCAGCGTCCAGGCCACCGTTTGACGTTGCGCATGAGTGGTAAAATGTACCACCTGGCCGGTGCCATGCACACCGGCGTCGGTGCGCCCGGCGCAGAAAACCTGCACCGGTTCATTGGCCACCTGTGCCAGCGCCTGCTCCAGTTTCTCCTGGATGCTACAGACTTCGTTTTGCCGCTGCCAGCCATAATACTGGCTGCCATCATACTCAATACCGAGCGCGATTTTATATTCAGGCTGTGGTGCAACATCAGACATCAGTACAGATACTCCTGCACCAGTTTTTCAGCAATTTTCACCGCCATCAGCGCACCACCAAAACGCACGTTATCGGCCACTGACCAGAACTGGATCTGTTCCGGGATGCCGTAATCATTACGCACACAACCGACCGACAATTGCGCGCTGCCGGAGGCATCGCCCACCTGAGTCGGAAAGGTATCCATTTCGGCCAGCTCGATATCGGGATCAGCGGCAAACGCATCACGCGCCTCTTCCGCTGCCAGCGGGCGCATCGCTTCAAAGCTCACCATCTGACCATGACCATAGAATACCGGCGACTGCAGGACGGTGACCGAAATCATCAGCTGGTCATCGCCGAGGATTTTACGCACTTCATCGACAACAAGCCGTTCTTCCCGTACACATCCCTCGCTGTCCGGCAGTAATGGCAACATATTAAATGCCAGTTGCTGACCAAAAAAGTCGTCGTCATCGATCGGGATACCATTCAGCAGCTGGGCGCTCTGCCTTGCCAGAGCATCCACCGCTTTTTTACCGTGAACCGAGGCGGAGATCAGGCAGGTCACGCCAACCCGGGTCAGTCCGCCCTGTTCAATCAACGGTTTTAAGGCGATCAGGAGCTGGCTGGTCAGGCTGTCTGCCACCGCGATAATATTACGATTACGGTAATCCGCCAGTGCAAACGGATTCACTTCCGGCACCACCAGCGGCACATCCGGTTCACCGGCAAACAGGCCACTGAGATCGATAACCAGGCACCCGGCCTGAGTGGCGTCATCAATACAGGCGGCGCTGGCATCGCTACCAGCGGCAAAAAAGGCCAGCTGCGCCTGCGTCCAGTCGAACTCAGCCGCATCCTGGACTATGACCGTTTTACCGGCAAAACGCAGTGATTCCCCCACATGCTCTTCATGCGCCAGGGCATAGAGATCAGCCAGCGGAAATTGACGTTCAGCGAGGGTTTCCAGCAAGGCTTCACCGACGGCTCCCGTCGCCCCGAGGATAGCAATACTCCAGCCTTCAGACATGATGATGTACTCCAGAACTTATGCCTTTGTCCCCGCAAAGGGTGATCAAAGACATCAAGCAGATATTAACCAACAGGATGATGCTCAGCCTTAAAGCCAAGCTGACACAATGTTGCCGCTGCGCGCGCATCACGACACTGTACACGCAATGATGACCACTCCCGGCGCTGCGGGTAATTTTTACGCAGCCTGTCAAAGCCACCCGCCTGCCCGGCAACATTGCGCAGCAGCGCATCATCACGGCGGACATCATACACCAAATGAACCAGTCTTTTCAGGATCGCCTGATCGAGTTCCCCCTGCAGGGTGACGCCATCCACCGCCGGAGTCGGTAGTAACGTCTCCAGCGCAACCTGTTGCGGCTGACCACGAAAAGCACTATAAGCCTCAAAAACCTGTGTCGTGCCGCGCGCTTTTCCTTCGAGAGTATAGCCTGCGATATGGGCCGTGCCGATATCAACAGAGGCCAGCAACGCCAGATTCAGATCCGGCTCCGGTTCCCAGACATCCAGCACCACACTCAGTGACTGCCCTGCCTGCAGGCACTGTAAGAGAGCCTGGTTATCGACCACCGGCCCCCGGCAGGAATTAATTAATATACTGCCAGGCTTCAGACGCCGCAGGAGCGCCTGATCGGCAAGGTGGTGCGTTGCATATGGCCCGGTCAGGTACAAAGGGGTATGAAAGGTTAAAATATCCGCTTCTTCGACCAGCTCATCAAGGGAGCGAAAATCTTCGCCATCCCCCCGGTCAGCACGCGGCGGATCGCAAAGCAGGGTTTTTACTCCCAGCGCCTGGAGCCGCTTTTGCAGGCAACCGCCCACATACCCGACCCCCACAATGCCGACACAGCGATCGGTCAACGCAAAACCATCACGTTCCGCCAGCATCAGGAGGGCGGAAAAAACATACTCGACAACGGCAATCGCATTACAACCTGGAGCGGCAGAAAAACCGATCCCTGCCTGCTGCAACCAGGCCTGATCGACATGATCGGTTCCGGCGGTGGCAGTACCGACAAACTGAACCCCTTTTCCGGCGAGAAGGGCCTCATTGACTGACGTCACTGAACGTACCATCAGCGCATCTACTCCCTGCAAGGCACTGGCGGGCAGTGGCCGCCCCGCTACCGCCCTGACTGTGCCGATACGACTAAAAAGCTCACGCGCATAGGGCATATTTTCATCTACGAGGATCGATGGCCTCTTGTTGACTCCGGACAATGGATACCTCCTGTCGTCATCCCGCTAAAAAATTTAACTCAGCGATAAAATTTTTTAAAAACATAGTGATAGATTGTTGATTATGACAGGCACGCTAAAAATTGCCTTAATCAGCCTGACGTTCAGTGAAAAAGGATCAATGCCGATATTGCTCATGTTTTACCTGCCTGAAAATAAGCGTAAAAAAGATGAGAAGTGTGTCATAATCGGATGACCAGGAACATCAATACGGCCTGACGTATTGCCACAGATAAGGATAAATCATGATACACCCCACCTTTGGTCTCCCTGATCCTCCCCCTGATGCTCATCCGGCTGGCACCAAAAGCGAACTGACGCTTCAGCAACGCACTGTTCTTGAACGACTGATAAGCCGCCTGACCACATTAACCTCACAACAACACACGGAGATCTGGGCCGGAATCAAGCACGATTTGGGACTGAAAGGCAACGCTCCCCTGCTGGCACACCATTTTACTGCGGCAAAAAATAATCTGAATCAGCGTTTTATCGTCGCACAACAGCATCAGCAGCACCGACAGACGATGGCACAGGTCAGCGAGCTGCTCAATCAGGGCAATAATCGTCAGGCGGTCAGTGATTATATTCGCCAGCATTACGGCCAGACAATGCTTCACGCCCTGACGCCACAACAGTTACACCATCTGCTACAGATATTGCAAAACGACCCGCTCTCTATGCCCGCCTCGCCCCCGCATCTGTCAACGCCACGGCCACTCTTACCGGCAGAATACCAGGCACTCAATCAGCAGGTAACCCGGCTTGCGGTAGCGACCGGGGGATCGGGCAAACAGATCTGGCAATCCATGCTCGCCCTGTGCGGCGTGAAAAGCGAGAAGCTTATCCCGGCCAGCCATTTTACTCCGCTCTCTGACTGGTTACATGCCCGGCAGACACTGGCTACCCAGACCGCGCCAACCTTGCTTTCACTTCACGCCGCACTGAAACCCCCACCGGACAGTGGCGAATGGCAAAAAATCGCCGATTTTGCCAGCGCTCACTGGCATGCCACGCCACAAACGACGCTCAGTATCACGCAAATCGAAACACTGTTAAATACGCTATTTGCCTCACAAGTAAGCGGAGTACACAGCCTGCCGCCCCTGACTCCGGCGCCCCCCTGGCAATGGCAAAAATACTGGCGCATCTGGCTGGCGCTGATTCTGCTGCTCGGCCTGCTGTGGCTGGTCAAAGATTACTGACGTGCGACCAGCCACGTCATCAGAATTCCCAGCATTGCGCATATTGCGGCTGCCATAAAAACAGCCGAGTAGCCCAGTGACGTGGCCAGCAATCCGCTGAGCGGACCGGTAATGCCATATGAGATATCCTGGAATGCCGCATACCCGCCAAGCGCAGTGCTGCATATCTGTGCGGGAACACGTTTGACCACCTCCACCCCCAGCGCCGGAAATATCAGCGAGCAACCACAGCCAGTCAACGCCGCCCCGATCAGCGCAATCCAGACATTGGGCGCCAGACAGAGCAACATTAATCCGCTAGCCTCAATCAGTAATGAGACTATCGCCACTTTTATTCCCCCCAGACGATCCGGCATCCAGTCAAACAGCAGTCGCACCAGCACGAAAGCACCGCCAAAAGCGGTTAATGTCAACCCGGCCATCGCCCAGCCACGACTGGCAAAGTAGAGCGAAACAAAAGTCCCGATCGTCGCAAAACCGACACCCTGCAGACCAAGCGCCAGCCCCGGACGCCAGATCAGCCCTGCGATACGCCACAGTGAGGGGCGTTCCCCGCCATGAGGAGGCACCTTATGCACCGTACCATTCATCGTTAATGCCAGAAACGGTAATGCCATCGTGACACCAGCCAGCATCGCAATACTAAAATGCGAGGCGATAAACCACCCCAGCGGTGCCCCCGCAGCCAGAGCACCATATATCGCCATGCCGTTCCAGGACATCACTTTTCCTGACTGTTGCAGCCCCACTACACCGATGCCCCAGCTCAGATTTCCCGTCAGTAACTGGCTTTCGCCAAAACCGAGCATCAACCGACCGAGGATCAGTAGTGTAAATTTCTCCATCACTGTCACCGGCAATATGACCGCCAGTAACCATGCGCCACCAGCCAGGGAGCAAGCCAGCATCCCCTGCAGAACGGAACGTTTTGCGCCATATTGATCAGCCAGTCGTCCGGCATAGCCCCGAGTCAACACAGTTGCCAGAAACTGGATCCCAACAGCAATGCCCACCATCGTGTTGCTCAGACCAAGGGTTTGATGGACAAAAAGGGGAATAACGGTCAGGGGAAGTCCCACCGTCATGTAAGTCAAAAAAACGGCGAAGGTAAGCCGAAATAAGGTGATATTCGCTGCCAGAGGCGATATTTTTTTAACTACCACAGACATACTTCTTCATTCCAGAAGCCATAAAGGGAAAAGGGAAGCCCCCGGCTCCCCCTTATATTTGCTGATGAAGACCTACCCACTCAGGTGCGATATTTGCGCATCACCAGCGTGGCATTCGTCCCGCCGAAACCAAAGCTGTTGGACATGACCGTAGTCAGCGCGCGTTCGGTTGGCTGAGTGATAATATTCAGCCCTGTCGCGCGTTCATCCATCTCGTCGATATTGATACTCGGCGCAATAAAACCATGCTCCAGCATCAGCAGAGAATAGATAGCCTCCTGAACACCTGCGCCACCGAGTGAGTGGCCGGTCATCGCTTTGGTTGCCGAGATGGCCGGGCTGTTATCGCCGAAGACTTCACGGATCGCATCCAGCTCTTTCACATCGCCCACCGGAGTCGAAGTACCGTGCGTGTTGAGGTAATCGATCGGCGTATCGACACTCTGCATCGCCATCTTCATACAACGAACTGCGCCTTCACCCGATGGAGCGACCATATCAGCACCATCAGAAGTGGCTCCATAACCGACGATTTCAGCGTAAATATGAGCCCCCCTGGCCAGCGCATGTTCCAACTCTTCGACGACGACCATGCCACCCCCACCGGCGATAACAAAACCATCACGTCTGGCATCATAGGTGCGAGACGCTTTTTGCGGCTGGTCATTATATTTCGTCGACAGCGCGCCCATCGCGTCAAATTCACAGGCCATTTCCCAGCACAGTTCCTCACCGCCACCGGCAAATACGATATCCTGTTTACCCAGCTGGATCTGCTCGACCGCATTACCAATGCAGTGTGCGGAGGTCGAGCACGCCGAGCTGATCGAATAATTTACGCCGTGGATCTTAAACGGTGTCGCCAGGCAAGCCGAAACGGCCGAGGCCATTGATTTCGTCACGACGTAAGGCCCCACGGCTTTCAAACCACGTGGGCTGCGCATCGCATCTGCACCAAACACCTGATATTTTGAGGAGCCACCGGAACCGGCGATCAGACCAACACGTGGGTTATTCTGGTAAACTTCGTCTTTTAGTCCGGCATCAGCAATCGCTTGCTGCATCGAAAGATAAGCATAGATAGAGGCATCGTTCATAAAGCGGACGATTTTACGGTCAATCAAACCGGTTGTATCCAGTTTAACGTTGCCCCATATGTGACTACGCATACCTGCATCCTGAAACTCCTGGGAGAAAGTGATCCCTGAACGCCCTTCACGCAGAGATGTCAGGACTTCCTGCTGGTTATTACCGATACTGGATACAATTCCCAGGCCAGTAATCACTGCACGCTTCATTCAATACCTCTATTGTCAGTCAGACTATTTTTCATTTCGGGTCGCACAATAGCGTACACTTGTACGCCGAACAAGTCCGATCAGACATTTTCCAGATAAATTTGCACCTGCTGACACGCAAGGTTAAAATTATCATACATCCTGATATTCGAGCAACTTACGTGAAACAAAGTGCAATACAATTTGCTAACGTTGAATTTGACTCTGACGGTACACCTGTTTCGCGAAATTTCGATGATGTCTATTTTTCCACTGATAATGGCCTCGAAGAATCGCGTTATGTTTTTCTCGCTGGCAATCATCTGACGGCACGTTTCCCTGCTCACCCGCGTTCACTGTTTGTGGTCGCCGAGAGCGGTTTCGGTACCGGGCTTAATTTTCTCGCACTCTGGCAGGCATTCGCCGCCTTTCAGCGCGATAACCCCAACGCGCAACTGCAAAGATTGCACCTCATCAGCTTCGAAAAATTCCCGCTGACACAAGACGCCTTGCGTCAGGCGCACCAGCGCTGGCCAGAGCTGACACCGTGGGCAGAACAATTACAGGCTCAGTGGCCACTGCCTTTCGCGGGCTGCCATCGTTTATTATTCGATGAGGGTCGGGTCACGGTTGATCTGTGGCTGGGCGATATCAATACCGTGATCCCTCAGCTTGACGATACGATGGATCACCAGGTGGATGCCTGGTTTCTTGATGGGTTTTCACCGGCAAAAAATCCTCAGATGTGGACAGCCGATCTGTTTTCAGCCATGGCCAGAATGACCCGCCAGGGGGGGACGCTGGCGACCTTCACTGCGGCGGGTGCTGTACGCCGGGGATTACAGGAGGCGGGATTTACTCTGCATAAATGCAAAGGCTTTGGCCGCAAACGGGAAATGCTCACTGGTGAGATGAACAGCGCGCTGAATTTCCCGCCCCGTACCCCCTGGTTTGCCCGTACCGCCAGCCAGAAACGTGAGGTGGCGATTATCGGCGGCGGGATTGCCAGCGCTCTGCTCGCCCTCGGACTGTTGCGCCGTGGCTGGCAGGTCACGCTATATTGCGCTGATAACTCACCGGCGGAGGGGGCTTCCGGCAATCGTCAGGGGGCGTTTTATCCCTTACTCAATCCTCATGAACCGGCTCTCGCCCGCTTCTTTCCGGCGGCGTTTACCTTTGCACGACGGCTGTATGACGCACTTCCGCTCCACTTCGATCACCAGTGGTGTGGGGTGACACAGCTCGCCTGGGATGAGAAAAGCACCGAGAAAATAGCCCAGATGCTGGCGATGGCGCTCCCGGATAGCCTCGCTCATGCCACCACGCGCCAGCAGATGGTATCGATCACCGGTGTGGAAACCGGTTGTGACGGTGTCACTTATCCTCACGGCGGCTGGTTGTGCCCACAACAGTTAACAACCGCGCTAATGGCGCTGGCAACCGAGCGCGGCTTAGTCACCCATTATGGTTATCAGGTCGACACACTGAACCAGGTCGATGAGGGCTGGCAGCTTAACCAGCAACACTGGCATGCGGTGGTGCTGCTCGCCAATGGTCACCACCTGACCGACTTCCCACAGACTGCCCGGCTGCCAGTCTCGCCGGTCGCCGGGCAAGTCAGCCATATTCCTGTCACCCCGGCATTATCAGCACTCCGTCAGGTGTTGTGTTACGATGGCTACCTGACCCCTCATAATCCCCATAATCAGCACCATTGTCTCGGTGCCAGTTATCATCGCGAACAGCCACAAGCTACCTACAGCGCCGTTGACCAGCAGCAAAACCGTCAGCGCCTGATCAACTGTCTGCCGCAGGCACAATGGCCACATGACGTGGATGTCAGCGCTGGTCAGGCACGCTGTGGTGTGCGTTGTGTTACCCGCGATCATTTACCGCTGGCAGGCAACGTCCCCGATTATGACGCGACGTTGCAGCAATACGCTACCCTTGCCAGCCATCGGGACAGCGCGCCTGCCGCACCGATTTACCACAATCTGTATATGCTGGGGGCGCTGGGATCTCGTGGGCTTTGCTCCGCCCCTTTAGCGGCAGAAATTCTGGCGGCACAAATGAGCGGCGAACCCCTGCCGCTGGATCGGGAAACGCTGGCGGCGCTCAGCCCCAACCGGCGCTGGGTGAAAAAACTACTGAAAGGCAAACAGGTAAAACAGCGCAGCAGCCGCCGTTATTCCTCTTGTTCCTGTTGAGCCTATCGTCGGGACAGGGAACGTCGCCGATTCACGATGCCTGCTGACATAACGCTGCCCACATATTACGCACCAGGATCTGATCGGGGGGAGAGAGCTCCCCTGCCCTGAAGGCTTGCGTCAGACTATCCATAACGCGATCCTGGATCATCTGCGGCGAAACATCCTGCTGATTTTCCAGATCCGCAATGGCCAGTGACAGATGGCCATGTAAATAGCTACTGGCGAACCGTTGATCATCACTGGTAGCGTCGATCATTTCATCCATTAACGTCAGAAGGCGTGATTCAAAGCGGGCTGGCATATTTTTTCCTCTGTGGCGCGTTTACAGATCTTCTGGCCACGGGAACTGTTCCGCGCTCAGGGGTGGTGTGTGGTAATAGCGCTGGAGCGCATCAATAAAGCGCGCCGGACGCGGCGGAATACCATGCGCTAAAAAATGCATCACCTGCTGATGAACCCGCCGCTGAAACGCAATACGATCCGGCTCGAAATCGCCTTCCAGATTATCGCAGCTGACGTTAAACGGAAAACCCGCCGCGACGCAAAACAGCCAGTCCAGTGCCTGAGGTTTGACCTCAACATCTTCAAACTTCGCTTGTGTGCTGGCATCGCGGCCATCCGGACAATACCAGTAACCGAAATCGACCTGTTTGCGTCGCGCTTCACCGGCAATACACCAGTGAGATATCTCATGCAGGGCGCTGGCATAAAAACCGTGGGCAAAGATGATGCGATGATAAGGGACTTGCTGGTCAGCCGGAAGATAGATCGGCTCATCGTCACCTTTCACCAGCCGGGTATTAAATTCATCGGCGAAACAGTCAGCAAAAAGGGTGATCAATTGTTGATAATCATGTTGTTGCATTAAGCGATACCTAACCACTGCAGAATTTCAGCACTGTGGCTATCATACAGTAATTTTATACTCATGATGGCGGAAACGATCACCAGCATCGGCCGGATCAGCTTCTGCCCCTGACTGAGCACCAGACGTGAACCGAGGTGCGCACCGATAAATTGCCCCGCCATCATCACCAGCCCGGTCGCCCAGAGCACTTTGCCACCGATGATAAACAGCAGCAACCCGCCGAGGTTCGAAGTGGCGTTCAATACTTTGGCGTGTGCGGTAGACTTCGCGAGATTAAAACCGGCGAGGGTGACAAAAACCAGCGCATAGAACGAGCCCGCACCGGGACCGAAGAAACCATCATAGAAACCGACGCCCCCCCCGGCAAACACCGCAAATGGCAGGCCAGAAAGACGGCGCTGCCGATCGGTATCCCCCAGACCCGGCATAAGCAGAAAATAGAGGCCAATGGCGATGATCAGCACTGGCAGGATCTGGCGCAGCACATCCGACTGCACATGCTGTACCAGCAAGGCACCGGCTATCGCCCCGCAAAAGGTCATCAGGATATTGATTTTCTGATCATCCAGGCTGACCACTTTGCGACGAATAAAATAGAGCGACGCCGAAAACGAGCCGCCGCAAGCCTGAAGTTTATTGGTCGCCAGCGCCTGCGCCGGAGACAATCCGGCGGCCATCAGCGCCGGAACTGTCAGGAGCCCGCCCCCTCCGGCCAGCGAATCAATAAATCCCGCTAGCGTCGCGACAGCAAAAAGAAGCAGCAGTGCTGTCGGTGAGAGGGTAAAAACATCAATCAAACTGTCCATTACAGGCGATGCTCATTCAGTAGTGCCTGACAGCCAGGCGGCAATGGCGGCGGGGTTCCCTTCGCCGGCGCTTTGACGCCAGGTTGCGCAGGGGCAAACCAGCTTTGTAATTCTGCACCACAGCCATCTCCCGCCGGTGGCGGGGCCTGGTCCTCACACGCTGGGCTGCCCGCCGGGCAACGCAGGCGCACATGCATATGCGCCCGATGCTGGAACCACGGACGAATTTTACGTAGCCAGTCACGTTGTTCCCCTGCGTCATAACAAAGTTGCTGTTTAATCGCCGGATTAACAAAGATACGTGTGACCGCGCTATCTTCGGCCGCCAGTTTGATCAGCTGTCTGATTTGTGCGCTCCATAAAGATGGCACTACCCGTTTACCATCTGGCGTCACCAGATCCTGTGCCTGGGGCTGAAGCAGTTGTTCAGGGCGCCAGCGCACCGCCGGTAGCTGCAGGAAAATATCGACATCAAGGCCACTCTGATGACTGGCATGACCTGTGCTGAAACGCCCGCCTGCAGGCATTCCCATATCGCCGATAAGGAGTGTCCCCATCCCCTGGCGATGGACCTGTTGACCCAGACGCTGAATAAACTGGATCAGCTGCGGATGGCCAAAATAGCGATACTGGTCGCTACGCATCACCTGATAGCTTTCAGCCTCCAGCGGCAGTGGCTGCGCACCGATAATACAGCCATTGGCAAATGCGCCAATCGACTGCGGTGTACCACTGATCGGTTGCCTGATACGCTGCCACGGCGTCGCGGCAAAACAGCTACTGCCTATCAGTGTCAGCAGCGCGATAAGGTATATTTTCATCGATTACCAGCGTGGAAGGGTGGTCATGACATCACCATTTTGTGCGCGTTGACGCATAAAATGATCCATCAGCACAATCGCCAGCATCGCTTCGGCTACCGGGACTGCCCGGATGCCGACGCAGGGATCGTGCCGCCCTCTGGTGACAATCTCAACCTCTTCACCATAACGATTAATGGTACGTCCTGGTACCATAATACTGGACGTGGGCTTCAGCGCCAGGTGGGCAATAATCGGCTGACCGCTGCTGATCCCGCCAAGGATACCGCCCGCATGGTTGCTCTGAAAACCTGCGCGGGTCATTTCATCGCGGTTCTCACTCCCCCGTAGCGGTATCACAGCAAAACCGTCACCAATTTCGACCCCTTTTACCGCATTGATACCCATCAGGGCATGAGCAATATCGGCATCGAGGCGATCAAATACCGGTTCTCCCCAGCCTACAGGAACGCCTTCAGCCACGACGGTCACTTTCGCGCCAATCGAGTCACCCGATTTTTTCAGCTGGCGCATCAGTTCGTCCAGTGCGTCGAGTTTGTCAGGATCGGCACAGAAGAAGGGATTTTTTTCCACCTGTTGCCACTCCCTGATTGCCAGCGGAATATCCCCCATCTGGGTCAGACAACCACGGATCACAATCCCGAACTTTTCAGCAAGGTATTTTTTCGCTATCGCCCCCGCCGCTACCCGCATCGCGGTTTCCCGCGCCGATGAACGACCGCCACCGCGATAGTCACGCAGACCATATTTCTGCTCATAGGTATAGTCCGCATGTCCCGGACGAAAGAGATCTTTGATCGCCCCGTAGTCCTGTGAACGCTGATCGGTGTTTTCAATCATTAATCCGATACTGGTGCCGGTGGTGACGCCTTCGAATACCCCTGAGAGGATCTTCACCTGATCCGCTTCACGACGCTGGGTGGTGTAACGCGAGGAACCCGGGCGACGCCGATCGAGATCAGGTTGCAAATCAGCTTCACTTAGCGCCATACCCGGCGGCATACCGTCAACAATACAGCCCAGCGCCAGACCATGCGATTCACCGAACGTGGTGACACGAAAACAGTGTCCTATTGTATTTCCAGCCATCAGCACTCCATTATTTTGTTATTTGTCACCTGACTCAGTATCGCGATCAATGACCGGCGGAACAGGTTCAGCGATCGGCGTTATTGCGGTGTAAAACAGGCGCGGAAAGCGAGCAATTGTGCTTTTGTCAGCATAAACACTCCCTCTCCCCCCTGGCTAAAGGTCAGCCAGTGAAAAGGGACATTCGGGTATTGTGCTGTCAGATGTACCATGCTGTTTCCGACCTCACAAATCAGAATACCATCATCGCTGAGATAATCTGCCGCCTGCGCCAGAATACGCCGGGTCAGATTCAGACCATCATGACCCGATGCCAGCCCCAGTACCGGCTCATAGCGATATTCGTCTGGTAGATCAGCCATATCCTCTTCATCGACATAAGGTGGATTGGTCACGATCAGATCATACTGTAGCGGTGGAAGATCACGAAACAGATCAGACTGAATCGGTGTGACCTGCTGGATCAGACTATGCGCTTCGATGTTATATTCCGCAACCGCCAGCGCATCCGCCGAAATATCTACCGCCTCAACTTCCGCCTGCGGAAAAGCATGGGCACAGGCGATAGCAATACAGCCGCTACCGGTACACATATCCAGAATATGGTGTGGCTCGCGAGCAATCAGCCCACTGAAACGATGATTAATCAATTCCGCAATCGGTGAACGCGGCACTAGCACACGTTCATCGACATAAAACTCATGACCACAGAACCAGGCTTTATGAGTCAGATAAGCCACCGGAATATGTTCATTAATGCGGCGCAGTACACGCTCTACAATACACTGTTTTTCAGTGCGGGTCAGACGCGCAGAGTACATTTCCTG